>JAFGRS010000096.1 GCA_016935045.1 Lentisphaeria bacterium
ACCGTGCGGCGTACTGGGGATGGGCATGCCTCCCGGGGACCGTGCGGCGTACTGGGGATAGGCATGCCGCCCGGGGACCGTGCGGCGAGGGGAAATGGACGGGATGGACGCTCTGGAGGGAATGGACAGGCCCCCCTCCAACTCTGGCGTACGAGGCTTCATCCCGTCCATGGTGTCCATGCCGTCCCTCCCTCCCGCGCTCCATCTTACGCGCTCGCCGCGTCCTTGCGGGCATGCCTTTGCGGCCTACGGCAGGCGGCAGGCGTCGGCGAAGGCGCGGACGTTTTCCGGCGGGATATCGGGCAGGATTGCCTCGTGGGAGGGCGAGAGAATCAGGCCGGTGGGGAAGAGGGTGCGCAGTTCGCGGACCTTCCGGGTGACCGCGGCCGGAGTGCCGCGGACAAGGAGTTCCTGCATGTCCACTCCCCCGCAGAAAGCGACCCGGTGGCCGAAATCGGCCCGCAGTCCGGCGGCATCCATGCCGGTGGCCAGGGCCTGGATGGGGTGGATGCAGTCGGCGCCGGCGGCGATGAGGTCGGGCAGGATGTCGCGCACCGCGCCGCAGGAGTGGTGCACGACCCTGTACCCGTAACGATGGGCCTGTTCGATCAGGGCCCGGGTGCCCGGGAAGACAAACCGCCGCAACAGCTCCGGCGAGACCATCAGGGTGGTCTGACTGCCGAAGTCGTTGCCGATGAGGACCGCGTGCAGGCGGTCGCCGCAGGCCTCGTAGAAGATCCGGTTCGCGCGCAGATAGAAGTCCGTGATGCGGTCGATCACGGCCCGGAAGAGGGTCGGGGCCTCGAGCATCCGCACCAGGGCGGTCTCCATGCCGAAGGCCGAACAGGCATCCTGGAAATGGGCGGACCAGAGGACCCCCATGGCCGCCCAGCCTGCGGGCACGGATTCGACTGCCTGACGGCACTCCTCGGGATCCATGTGTGCGGCCGGATCGGGCCAGGGGAAGGTGTCGACGCCGTCCGGGGTGGCGATGTCCTCGAAGAAACCGGGTGCGGTGAGGGTCCGTTCCTCGTAATCCGAGCCGGTTTGCTTGGCGAAGTCGAAGGCGCAGGCGATGTGATTCGCCGGGGGATGGCGGTAGGGGACATCGACGGGCCAGACATCGTCGCCAACGGCCTCCTTGAGGGCTGCCATGTCGGCCGCCCCGAAGGCGCGCAGCAGTCCGGGCACGGCGTCGGAGGTCGGCATGCCGAGCCAGAATGCGGGTCGGTCCACGGGACGCCTCTCGATGCTGGCGAAGAAGCGTTCGAGGCGGGTCATGGCGTGCTCTCCCGCTGCCGGCCGCCGGGCGCGGCGGCATCCCGGGCCGCCGCCACCGCGGTCCGCCCGGCACGCTCGAGGAACACGGTGTCCACACCCACCGCCACGAAGGTGAAACCCTCCTCGATGGCAGCGCGAATGCCATCGGGGGTGGGCAGGACCACGTGCACCCCGGCGCTCTTGCCGGCCTGCCGGCAGGCTTCGGCCACGCGGGCGCAGGCTTGTCGGACGGAGGCATGGGAGGTCTGGCCGGGGATGCCGTAGGATCCGCTCAGGTCGTAGGGGCCGATGAAGACCCCGTCGATCCCCTCGACGGCCAGGATGGCATCGATGTCCTCCACGGCCTGGCGGGACTCGACCATCACCACCACGGCAATCTCCCCGTTGGCGCGCTCCGCGTAGGCATCGAAGCCGGCCCCCCAGTCGTTGCCGCGATGGAAGGCGAACCCGCGCACGCCCTGGGGAGGGTACTTGGCGGCACGCACGGCCCGGGCGGCCTCTGCGGCCGAGTTGACCAGGGGGACGATCACCCCCATCGCTCCCAGGTCGAGGACCTGGCGGATGGCGAGGGTGTCGTTCTCACGCACCCGGGCGAGGGGCACGGGTCCCCGGCCGTGCATTCCCCGCGCCAGCGCCGCGAATCCGGCCGGGCCGATGTCGGTGTGCTCGCAATCCACGCAGAGCCAGTCGAAGCCGACACCGGCCAGCACCTCGGCCACGGCCGGGTGGCCGATCTGGATCCAGGTCCCGAGACTCACGCGCCGTTCCAGCAGGGCCCTTCGCAGGCTGCTAGACATCATCGCCGTCGTCCTCCTGCTGCCCCGCAACGTGTCCCAGCATTTCGATTGCCGCGGCCGCCGTGGCACAACCGGCCAGTCCTCGGAACCACTCGTGACTACGCCCAAACATATGCGCCGCAAGCTCGAGAACAAACCCCGGACAGGGCTGACCCGGAGCGGACATGGCGCAGACGGCAATCCGCCGCAGAATCGCGGCTCTGCGTCGGTTCGAGTCCGGCGCCGGCACGCGGCCCCCGCAGGCGTCCTCGATGTCCCGCAGCAGGCGCGGATTGCGCATCAGCCCCCGGGCCGGGGCGACCCCGTCTACGCCGCAGCGGGAGGCCGTATCGAGGGCGTCGGCGGGGGTGAAGAGGTCGCCGCTGGCCAACAGGGGGATTCCGGGGAGCAGTTCCCGGGCGCGCTGCAGGCGGGGGATGCGTTCCGGCGCCGGCCGATAGCCCTCGAGCACGGTGCGGAAGTGCAGCACCACGAAGTCCGGCGCCGCCGCCGCGACGGCCGCCAGGATGGTCGGCATCTCGTCCGCATCGGCATAGCCGGCGCGGAGTTTGGCGCTGATGGCGACGTCGGGGCAGGCGCCGCGGAGGGCGGCCAGGGTCTGGCGGATCCACTCCGGGTGTCGCAGGCAGGCGCCCCCCGCCCCGTGGGCCAGGACCGTCCGGCTCGGGCAGGCGCAGTTCAGGTCGATGCCCGCCGCCCCGGCCTCCACGAGGCGCGCGGCGGTTTCCGCCAGGCGCTGGGTATGGGTGCCCATGATCTGCGCCAGGACCGGGAGACCGCAGGCAAGATAGGGTTCGAGGCGTCTGCGCAGGCGGGCAGGGCGGGCAACGGCGGTGCTGACGCGGACGAAGGGGGTGATCCAGGAGTGCACGTACCCGCGCTGCGCCAGGACGGTGCAGAACGAGCCGGTGGTGATGCCTTCCATGGGCCCCGGCAGGATGCGGTTGGGAAGGCGCCCACGCGCGCCGAGGGCGAGGGGCCGCAGGAAGGGATGGGGCTGGCGCGGCTCGTGGTCTGGGCGCATCATGCCGGGTGTCGTGGTCCTGTGGTTTGCTGCCGAAGCCATGGTCCGGCCCCGTCCGGCCCGCGCCGCCGCGGTTCAAATACGGCTGCCGGATGGCGCCGCCGCGGCGGTTCGGGCGGCCCGGGCGATGCGGCGGAGACCCTCGATCCAGTCCTCCCGGTGCAGCCGGCTGAAGGCGATGCCCATGCCATCCGCCGTGGACTGGTCCAGGCTGTACTCCTGGCCCTGGACCACGCCCACCCCGGCGCGAATGCACTCCCGGAAAAACGTCGCCGGGGGCAACCCGGCAGGCAACCGGCACCACAGACTCGGACCGCCCTGCCCGGGAGCGATCGTGAACCCGGCACCCCCCAGCGTCTCGCGCGCCGCGTCGACCGCCCGCCGGTACAGGTCGCGGTAGTAGGTCTCGATGTAGCGCAGGTGCCGTCCCATGTGCCCTTCGGCAAGGAACCGGCACAGCACCCGCTGGAAGAAGCCGCTGGTCAACAGGTCGGCCTGTTCCTTGGCCCGTTTCAGGGTATTCGCGACGGCCCGGGGCGCGAGGCAGAAACCCAACCGGAACCCCGGCATCAGGATCATCGAGAAACTGCGCACGTAGACCAGACTCGAACACCCCGTGACCGAAGCCGCCAGCGCCCGGGCCCGCCCGTGACCGAAGTCCAGACCGCTCAGGGCATCGTCCTCCACCAGCAACACCCCCCGAGCCGAACAGGCCGCCGCAACCCGCTGCTTGCAGGACCCCGACCAACAGGCCCCCGTCGGATTGTGGTACGCCGGCATCGCATACACCAACCGGAACGGACGCGCAGCCAGCAACGCCTCCACACGGTCCGGATCCGGACCCTCGGGACCGACGTCCACCGCCTCCACCCGAGCCCCTGCCTGCTGCAGCAGACGCAACATGCCGGGATACGTCGGACGCTCCACCAAAACCCAGTCCCCACGCTGAAGCCAGGCCCGCAGAAGCAGGCTCAGAGCCTGCTGCGCACCGCTGAAAATCACAACCTCGGCGTCCCCCAGCGCAAAACCCCCCGCCGACAACTCCGCCGCCAGCACCTCCTTCAACGACGAATCCCCACCCGCGTCCCCATAGGCAAAAGCCTCCCCACCATCCTCCTCCAGAATCCGGTCCATGATCTGACGAACCGCGTCCGCCGGAAACAACGAGGGCGGAGGCTCACGACGGTCCAGATGCAGAAAGGCACCCGAAGACGAGGCCGACAACACCCCACGGGGACCCGAAACATACGTCCCGCTGCCCACCCGCGAAACCGCCAAACCACGCTCCCGCAACCAGCGAAAGGCCTCGCTCACCGTCACCGCCGTGATCCCCAGACGCTTCGACAACGACCGCGCCGACGGCAACTTCATACCCGCACCCAAACGACCCGAACGAATCTCCGCCGCAAGCCGCTCCCCCAACTGCACGTACAACGGCGTCGAAAGAGAACGCTCCAAGTGACCTAGTTCACTCAGGGGGGCTTCCGCTCGCGGTTGCATTTATGACCTATACCATTATAATGGGGGATTGCACGGGGCATATGTGGCCTTGAGGGGCCTGGGTACGGCTCCGCATTCCCCGGGGCGGTTCAGGTGTACGGAGGAACCATAGCGATGGACACGGAGAGATACCAGCTGAACGTTCAACTCGCCCAGATGCTGAAGGGCGGGGTGATCATGGACGTGACGAATGTGGAGCAGGCGAAGATTGCGGAGGATGCGGGTGCGGTTTCGGTGATGGCGTTGGAGCGGGTTCCGGCGGAGATTCGGGCGCAGGGGGGTGTCGCGCGGATGTCGCCGCCGGAGGTCATTCGTGCGATCAAGGAAGCGGTGAGCATTCCGGTGATGGCGAAGGCTCGGATTGGCCACTGGGTGGAGGCGCAGATTCTGCAGGCGTTGGGGATCGACTACATCGATGAGAGTGAGGTGCTGACGCCGGCGGACGAGGAGTGCCACATCGACAAGACGCGGTTTCGGATTCCCTTTGTGTGCGGGTCCCGGAATCTGGGGGAGGCATTGCGTCGCGTTTCGGAGGGTGCGGCGATGATTCGGACGAAGGGGGAAGCCGGCACGGGCAACGTGGTGGAGGCGGTTCGGCACATGCGGACCATGAACCGGGAGATTCGTGAGCTTCAGCATCTTCCCTTCGAGGAGGTGGTTCCCTACTGCAAGGCTCACGGTTTCGCGGTGGAACTGGCGCTGAAGGTGCGTGAACTCGGGCGTCTCCCGGTGGTGAATTTTGCCGCGGGGGGCATTGCGACGCCGGCGGATGCGGCCCTGATGATGCAGATGGGCTGCGACGGTGTGTTTGTCGGTTCGGGGATCTTCAAGAGTTCGGATCCGGCCAGGCGTGCCCGCGCGATCGTCCAGGCGGTGGCCCACTACGAAGACCCGGAGAAGCTGCTGGAAGCCTCGATGAACCTGGGCGATGCGATGCCCGGCATCGAACTGGCCGCGATCCCGGAGGGACAGCGCATGGCCGGGAGGGGATGGTAGGGCAGGCTCAGAACACCTTGCTCGGCGGAAGGCAGGGTGAACCCATCGGGCGCCGCGAAGGTAGTCTGCGAGCCGAGCGGGAGCGTCCTGCGGTAGGTCGCGCGAGCCGAGCGCGACTCTCTTCCGGACTGCGCCACTCGGCTCGTGGCGCCTACCTGGGATCACCCTCATCTTCCGCTTGAGCCGGTGTTCTGAGCAGACGTGTAAGGACGCCCGATACTACCGCGACGGGATGGACCCATGAGCGACGAATCCGAGCCCATCGGCATTCTGGCCCTGCAGGGGGGCGTGATCGAGCACCGCCGCCACATCGAGGCGTTGGGGTTGCGTGGACGGGACGTGCGCTACGCCCGGGACCTGGATGGGCTGGCGGGCCTGATCCTCCCCGGCGGCGAGAGCACCTGCCTTGGACGCCTGCTGCGCATGACGGGGCTGGACCGGAGTATTCTCGCGGCCCATCGGGAGAGGCGCCTGCCCCTGTGGGGCACCTGTGCGGGGGCCATCCTGCTGGCCACCGAGATCGCGGGCGAATCGCCGCACCTCGGCCTGGTGGACATGACGGTGCAGCGCAACGCCTTCGGCTCCCAGCTCGAGAGTTTCCGCCGGCGGGCTCAGATTCCGGCAGTGAGCCGGGAGCCGGTGCCCCTGGTCTTCATCCGCGCACCGCGGATTGTGCGGGTCGGGCCCTCGGTGCGGGTGCTTCTGGCGCTGGACGGCTACGTTGCGGCGGTGGAGAGCGGGGGTTGCGTGTTGGCCACGGTGTTCCACCCCGAGTTGTCCTCGAGCCTGGCGTTCCACCGTTACTTCGCGGGGCTCTGCGGCCTGGCGGTGCCGGACTCGGCGCCCTGGAGCAGGGAGCCGTTCCTGGGGCTTCGGCAGGCGGTCTGAGGGGCGTCGGGGCTTCAGCCTGATCTACTCATGAACCGCGAAAGACGCGAAAGGACACGAATGCAACCATTTGCCGGCCACTGGGTCGCAGTTGTCAACCGTGTCGGCGCCCTGCGGCGCGCGACCCACGAGTGCAGCGCGTGGATTAGGGATGCAACCTATTCGGCACGAGGGCATTCGTGTGCTTCGTGTGCTTCGTGGTGAAGCACCCAAGTCAGTGGCCCGAGGGTTCCCAGCGGCGGGCCGCATCGAGAACGTGGCGCAGGGGCACCGAAGCGGCGTCGGCCAGGTGGCGCGCGGAGTCGAACTCGGGGACCCATTCCGTGCCGTCGGGACGGTCGATGCGCTTGCACACCACCTCGCCCCACGGCGTCTCCAACGTCTGCGTGCTCCGGGGAAGGACCCGACGCGCGGCGGACCAGGAACGGACGCCGAGGGTGCTGGAACGCGACAGAATCAGGGTCGTGAGCATGCCGGCATCCCCGGATCGGGCCAGGACGCCCAGCCGCGTGCCGGGCCGGTTCTTCTTCATCTGCACCGCGGTCAGCGTGACGTCCAGGGCGCCGGCCCTGAGCAGTTCCTCGGTCAGGGCGCCGGTGACCTCCCCCGTCTGGTCATCCAGATCGCACTCGAGCACGGAGACCGTTTCGAACGTCCCCGAACCGGGCTCGTCGAACTCCAGCAGAAACGCCCGCACGATGTTGGGCAGGGCCTCGAGTTCCCGCCGGCCATGTCCCATGCCTACCCGCAGAAGGCGGAGCGGCAGCCCCTCCCCCGTCCCCTCCGAGAGCGTGGACAACACCGCCGCTCCCGTCGGGGTGGTCAGCTCCGCGTCGATCGGTAGACGGGTTACCGTACAGCCCTGCAGCAGGCGCACCGTGGCCGGCGCCGGGACGGGAATCACACCGTGCGCACAGCGCACCGTCCCCCGACCTACCTTGAACCCCGTACAGAATACCCGGTCCACGCCAAGGGCTTCCAGCCCGAGACAGATGCCGAAGATGTCGACAATGGAATCGACGGCACCCACCTCGTGGAAGTGAACCTCCTCGACGGGTACCCCGTGAACCGCGGCTTCGGCCTCGCCCAGGCGCCGGAAAATGCGCTCCGCACGCTCCCTGGCCCGGATCGGGGCGCCGCTGCGGGCCACAATCTCCAGGATCTCCGCAAGCCCGCGATGGTGGTGCCCAGAGGCACCCATGGAACCCAGGGCAGTCGGGGGAGAGGCCGGCCCCGCCACTGCGTGCCCGTGCCCGTGCCCGTCGCCGTGTTCGTGTTCGTGGGGGTGTTCGTGCCCGTCGCCGTGTTCGTGGTCGTGGGGGTGTTCGTGCCCGTCGCCGTGTTCGTGGGGGTGTTCGTGCCCGTGGTCGTGTTCGTGGGGGTGTTCGTGCCCGTGGTCGTGGGTGACGATTTCGACGCGTCCGCAGAGCAGGCCGTGGCGGCAGGTTTGCCGTTCGAAGCGGATGTCGAAGTCATCGAGGCCGCCCTGCCGGATGGGTCGGGCGATGTCCTCGGGGTCGACTCCCAGGTCCAGGAGTGCCGCGAGGATCATGTCGCCGGAGGCCCCGGACACGGGTTCGAAGCAGAGGGCGCGTTTCACAGCGTGTTTCCTTCAGCCGGGGTATGCAGGGGCTGCGTGGTGCCGGGGCTGTCCGCGCCGGTGTCGCGGCGGCATTGCGTGTCGGGCAAGGTATCGAGGAAGGCGCTGCGGAGGGACCGCATCATGGGTTCGGAGCAGAACCCTGCCGCATCCGCGAGGGCTTCGCGTCGGAGTTTCCGGCCGCTGTAGCTGGAGGCGGATTCCGCGATCAGGATCAGGGCCGACACGCGGCAGCCGAGGAGTGCGGCAACGACCGTTTCGGGGATCACCCCATGGCCGATGACGTCGGCGCCGTTGCGGCGGGCTGTCTCGGCCTCGGCCGGGGTGTCGAACTGGGGCCCGGAGGTCCCCTGGAATGTCCCCAGCCGCGGCAGGACGCCCGCCGTGGCCGCGGCATTGATGATCTCGGCATTGAGGGATTGGGAGAACCCGTCCCGCATGTCGAGGAAGGGCTCCCGCACCAGCTCGATGAACCCCCGGATCGGGCACATGCCCATGGCGTTGATGTAGTCCGTGGCCGCCAGCCACGTGCCCGGCTTGAGGTCCTCGCGCAGGGACAGGCCCACGTCCACCAGCACCACGTCCCGGATGCCCGCCAGGAACGCGGCCGCAATGGGCAGCACGCAGTCCGTCAGGCCCCCGATTTCGTAGGGGTAGCGATGACCGTGGTACAGCAGCACCTGCGAGACCCCGATGCTCCCCAGCGCGGCCCGGAGGGGGTGCCCCGCCGGGGATGGCAAAGCCGAGGCGAGGCCAAGGGTCGCCATGGACACCCACTCGGGTTCCTCGTCGAACAGTCCCTTCGGAGCGAAGCCGGTGCCCAGTTGGACCAGCGCCCGGGGCGTGTCCCAGTGTGCAAAGCGTTCCCGCAGGGAACGGGCCGCCTGTTCCACCTGATCTCGCATTGCCATGCTGCCCATCGAGCCTGCCCGCTCCCGCTGCGCGAGGATTCCGCGCCGCCCGCTCCGTTCGACGGCAAGGGGCCGCCGAGGCCCGGCGCCGCGTCAACATACCGTGCCGCAGGGGAACCGCCAACGGTACCGGAACCGTACCGCAATGCCTCAGTGAAAACAGGAAGGACTCGGGAATCGGCTCAGCAGGAGCTTCGCCCTCCAGTCCGAACCGAGCACGCAACGCCCCAT
>JAFGRS010000691.1 GCA_016935045.1 Lentisphaeria bacterium
CAGGGGATGGGATGCGGCTCCGCGGAGCGTCGCCCTCCAGGGGGATGGGATGCGGCTCCGCGGAGCGTCGCCCTCCAGGGGGATGGGGATGCGGCTCCGCGGAGCGTCGCCCTCCAGGGGATCGCCGCTCGCCCATCGACGGGGCTCAGGTTCTGGGAGCGAGCGCCTCCCACACGATGGGGCTGTGGAGACGTGCCTGTCAGGCACCCCCCGGCCGCCGCAGGCAGAGACCAAGGAGGGGACATCCCCTCTTCCCAGTAGGGGGCGCGGCCCTCCGCGCACCCTCCCGGAAGGCGGATCGGCCGTCGGGGGCGTCGGCCGGTACGGGGGAAAGGCGGATCGGCCGTCGGGGGCGCCGGCCGGTACGGGGGAAAGGCGGATCGGCCGTCGGGGGCGCCGGCCGGTACGGGGGATGGCTATGGCGCCGCAGCCCCCCAGACCCGGAGCGTGCCGTCGGGCTGGTAGACGAGGATCTGGTTGCCGGGGTGATCGAGGAGCTTGCCCGTGAGGGCCGCGGTCCCGCTCACCGAACCCAGGTCGCGGCCGTGGCGGTCGATGACGCGGCCGTCCTGCCCCGGGATGCCATAGACCAGCTCGTCATAGCCGTCGCCGTCCAGGTCGACCGGGCGCGTGCCGTAGACGCTGAAGGGAAGGGTCGTCTCCGTTCCCGTCAACGCGTCGAAGACGAATTCCGTGCGCTCCTGGTGGAAGCGGCCGTCCGGCCCGCAGGTCTTTCTGCCGATGCGGATGGCCATGGCGAGCCGGCGGCGGTCGTCGCCGAGGCGCGCCACCCAGCCCATGTCCATGTGCCCCTGGTCGACGGCGCCCCAGACGCGTTGTCCCCGCGCGTCGAAGGTCGCCACCCGCGGCGCCGCCTTCGGGTCGCTCTCGCGGCAGGTGTAGATGAACCAGGCGCCGGTGGCCTCATCCCGGAACGGGAGGACCACGTCGGAATGGCCGCGGTACGTTTCGCGGTCGCAGCAGAAGAGTTCCCGGCCGCCGGCCAGTTCGAGGCAGCGTTCCCCCCACATCAACTCGTCGACGCCGTCGTCGTTGATGTCGGCGACGGCGGCCATATGGCTGCCGCGTGCCCCCTTGTCGGAGGCCCTGACGCGGTACTCCCAACGGGACGACATATCGGGGCGGTACGCCTGCAGGGCCATATCGCCGTACGTGCCCTGGGCGGTGACGAGGACCGGCTCGCCGCGGGCTTGTCCGCCGACGATGAAATTGCGGAAGGTATGGCTGAGGGACTGGTTGGTGTCGAGGGCAGGCCATGGCCATTGGCCCAGGGTGCGTCCGCTGCGTCCGTCCAGGCGTTCCAGGCGGTAGCCGCTGACTCCCAGGGGGTGCTGCGTGTTGAGGTTGTTGACGAACCAGACTTCGTCGGCGCCATCGCCATCCAGGTCGAGGGTCTGGATGGGGCAGAAGTGCATCCCCGGCACCACGCCGCGGCCGAGGTCGCGGCACCACAGCCTCTCCCCCCTGTCATCGAAGACGGCCAGCTTGAGGGTGTCCGTGGGGAAGAAGAACATCTCGATGTAGGGATCCACGTCGAAGTCGGCGCAGTAGGCCAGCAGAAACCCCCTGGCTCCGCCTCCCAGCCGGATGGGCCTGGCCCGGACCTGCATGACCGGCTGACCCAGGGACACCTGGAGCAGACTCTCGAGCTGGACGGCGGCAGCCGAAGTACCGGCGATGGCCATGGCGATCACTCCCATTCTGAAACACGGGCGCCGCGCAGGATGCCGTGCCACGCAGCGGCGCTCCGAGCCGGAAACACCCGCACGAATCGCAGCAGAATCGTCCGTACGCCCCGGCGTGTGCCCGCAGGGACCTGCCTGCGTGTCCGTACCGGCAGACGCAGGCGTTCCGGACGGTCTCAAGACGACTCGCACGATCCCGGATTGTCACAGATCCCGTTGTCCGGCAGAGGACTCTGGTCCCCGTTGCGGGCGGCGCCGGGTCCCCATTGCTCTACGGCGGACAGGCAAGCCGCATCGAGCGGCGCGCGGTCCGTCATCCCGGTACCGGACCCCGGACCCGGGAAGGCATCCCATGGCGGTCCCTGGGGCAGGGGAGCCAGCAGGGAGAGAGGGGCGCCGGCGACCGGGTGTGGCACGGTCAGGCAGCGGTGATGGAGGGCAATGGTGTCGGCGGCCAGCCGCACGGAGGATCCGTAGCGCAGGTCTCCCACCACCGGCAGTCCCGCCGCGGCCCACTGGGCCCGGATCTGGTGGTAGCGTCCGGTCGCCAGGGCGACTTCGACGAGGGAGAACGGCGGGCGTTCGTCGAGGACGCGGTATGCCAGCAGGGCGCGTCTGGCCCCGGCTTCTCCGGGGTTGGCGACGCGGGCCCGGTGGGAGCCGTGCAGCAGCCAGTGTTCGAGGTTTCCTTCCGGCGCCGGAGGGTGTCCGTCGAGCACGGTCCAGTAGACCCTGGACACGGCGCCCCGGCGCATGGCGTCGTTGAGCCTGCGGAGCGCCTTGCCGGTGCGGGCGAAGAGCACGATCCCCGAGACGGGTCGGTCCAGCCGGTGCACCGCCTCGAGGAATACGTTGCCCGGTTTCGCGAAGCGCTGTCGGATCCAGGCCTTGGCGCGGTCCTCGAGGCTGTCGGCATGCCGTCCGGAGGGCTGGGTCACGAGTCCGGCGGGTTTGCGGACAGCCAGGAGGTGGTTGTCGCAGAAGAGGACATCGAGGGGGTCGGGAGGGGGACGGATGTCGCCGGCGGCGGGGGAGGCATGGGTTCCGGGTCGGCGGTCGGCCGGTTGCGGCGTACCGTTGCGGCGCGGCCTGCCGTGCGGCGTGCCCATGGGTCCTCGCTGTGCCAGTGCCCTTCGGTTCACGGTTGTTCCGCGGCATAGGGAAGGTAGGGCTCGAAATCGATGGGGCCGGCCGGTTCGGAGTACTTGCCTCCGGCCTCGATCTGGCTGATGCGGTTTGCCGCCTCCCGGGCATAGAGGCTCTTGGGGTAGAGCCGGGCCACTTCCTTATACAGCCGCAGTGCGTCGGCCGAGCGTTTGGCGGCGAAGAGCTTCTCGCCCGCGTAGAAGCCTGCCGCCGGGGCGAAGACCGTGTGCCGGTGCGCGCTGTAGAACTGCCGCATGCGGTCGGGATCGGGGTCATCCAGGTTCTTCTCGTAGAGTGCCCGCATGGCGGAGAAGCGGGTGCGGTAGTTCTCCTTGAGGCGGTCGCGGTTGCGTTCGAGGTCGGCCAGTTTCTGCTGCAGGGCCTCGACACCTTCCCCGGTGAGGGTCTGGTCGGCGGCGAGGGACTCCACGGATTCGCCGAGTTTTTCCCTGGTCCTGGTCAGGGTCACGACCTGGGGTTCGAGTTCCCTGACCGTCAGTTCCAGGCCCTTGAGTCGCAGGACGAGATCCTCCTGGCGCTTGATGAGGTCGTTGACGGCGGCGGTGAGACGCTCCTTCTCCTGGACCAGTTCCAGGCGGCGTGGCTCGACGGAGTCCTGAATCTCCTTCAGGCCAGGCTCGAGGCCAGCACGGACCTCCGCCATGGACGCGCGCCTGCGGCTCAACGACAGGGCCAGAGACAGCAGGGCCAAGCCCACGGCCAACCAACCCAGAATGCCCACTGCCAGGGCGGCAGCCCCCCTGTCCGCCGATCTCTGCCGTACCACCGGAGCGTGGCTGGAGGCGCCGTGGGAATGCCCCTGGGAAGGGACTTTGAAATGCCTGGTGGCTGTCATCGCGGTCAGGTGCCCGTCTTTTCCGTCACCATTTCGACGGCTTTGCGCAGCAGGTCGACCTGCCGTTCCGCCTGGGTGATCTTATCCTGCAGTTCGCGGATCTGTTCGCGGTTGTCCTCGCGTTGGTCGGAGGCCTCGTCCTTGGCGGTGCGCAGCTTGTCGATGGCCGCCGTGAGGTCCTTGACGGTTTGCTCGAGGGTGGTTTTTCTGTTGTCCAGTTCATTGACCTGGCGTTCGAGTTCGGCGGCCTTCCGGGTCTCCTGTTCGAGGCGTTCCCTGCGGGCCGGGATCCCTTCCCCGGCGCGTTCGAAAACAGCTTCCACCTCGGCTCTCTTTCGGCTCAGTTGTTCTTCGATGACCGCTCTCTCGGCGACGATCCGGCGCCTGCCGTCATGCACGGCAGCGCCCACGGCCGCGAAGAGGACCGCCGCAAGGACCCAGCCAACCCATTTCATGCTCATGCATCCCTTATCGAGAGACGCCTCAGGGACGCCGGTGGAGCCGTGTTCCGGCGGCGCCTGCCGTGGCGCGAGGGAAAGCCCCTCTTCGGCCCCAGGGCCCGGTCCCGGTAAGCCGCGGCCTCGAAGGCCCTTGCGGAAGACCGCTTCAGGGGCCCTCGATGCTGTTGCCTGCCTCGGTCGTACCCTGCCTGATCCGCAGCAGCTCGATCTTCCGCTGGGGGTCGTCCGCTTCGTCCTCCCAGAGGCCGTTGCTGCGGATGAACTCGTACGCCCGCAGGGCCAGGTCCTCCTTTTCGGCATCGGCAAGGGCGTCCGCCCAGGCGGTCACCAGTCGACCCACCTCATAGTAACGCGCCCTTTCCGCAGCGGTCGGAATCGCTGCCAACTGGGCCATGACCGCGTCGTGCCCTTCCTCGAGGAAGGTGAACGCGCGGTAGACGCGCACGGCGCCTTCGGTCGGTGCGCCCTGGGGCGTCTCCCCGGGTTTGGCCATGCCCTCGAGGCAGCGGTCGAAGTCGCGCCGGGCGTGCTGGTTCCGCCGCAGCTTGATTTCGAGCCTGCCGCGGCAGTAGTACGCCGCCGCCTGGTACCTTGGGGCGACGGTTTCCGCGGCCTTGATGAAGGCGGTGACTTTGGAGCCGAAGCGGGTGATCTCCCGGCGCAGTTGCCCGTCCTTCTCCGGCGACAACGGCATCACCAGGAAGAAGCTCTTACGGATCTCACGGTATTCCTGCCGTATGTCGTCCGGAACCTGGGCCGCGGCCTGTACGCTCCACAGGCTGCCGATGACACAGGCCAGGCCGAATCGGGGCACGGGGCACGGCATCCTTCGGCTCCATGTTGCCGCCGTCCTTCCAACCATGACACTATAGACGGGAGGACGCAGCCATGCAACGGCCGTCAGGGGCAATGCAGGGCTGTTTCAAGATCCCAACGCCGCCGCCGGGCTTGTCCCGGTAGAGCGCCGATCGGAGGGCGGGGAGGGGGCGCGGCCGCGCTCCCTCACCCCGAATCGGCGCTCCACTGCCGCAAGGGCAGTGGCGGCG
>JAFGRS010000692.1 GCA_016935045.1 Lentisphaeria bacterium
CGCCACGAGCCGAGTGGCGCAATCCCCCAGTAGGCGCCACGAGCCGAGTGGCGCAATCCCCAGCAGAGTCCCGCTCGCCTCGCGCGACCTACCTCCGGCTGCCCCGTGGTGTTCACTCCGCGTCCGCCGGGGGACGAAGCGCCAACGGATGGTTCAGGCGGAGGTCTGCTTCCCCCAGCCTTCGCAGGTCGTCGAGGGCCTCCGCCACCAGTGCCAGAGCGTCCTGCGTCAGGCGGTCCGCGGCCGGTACCTCAGGTTTTCCGACCCGGTCGCCATCCACCTCTCCCACCCCCTCGTTCCCCAGCAGCACCAGGCGCGCCGCCGGGCCAAGTTCCGGGTCCAGCCGGGTGCGGTAGAAGCAGGTCCCAAAGAGGACGACGTCGACGGAAGCCTCCCCCCGCTGCCGGATGCGCACATCGACGGGCTCGACGTAGTACTGGTTGTGCCCCAGCAGGAGGGTCCCCCGATAGTTGTCGACGGAGAGGGCCGTGCCGCGCTGGGGGGCATCTTTGGGAACGGTGAAGTGGACCTTGGCGCCCTGGATAGTGACCCGTCCGGGCGGCAGGTCCGGGGTGCCCTCGAAGACGAAGCCGTCATCCGCCTGCTCGACGTAGAAGTCGCTCATCACGACGCTCTGGTTGTCCCTGACGTACAGCCCGTGTGCGGTGAGGGTGGACAGGCGTGTCAGGAATCCGAGAAGTCCGTCCCGCAGGGCCTCACGGCCCTCGACCGTGACGGAGCCTTCGAAGGACATCCCTGCCAGGATCGTTGCCCGGCCGCAGTCCCTGATATGCAGGTTGCCCTGGACGTGTGGCATCCGCACCACCGCCGCCGGCCCCAGCTGCTCGAAACGCATCCCCTTGGTAAAGGGCTTCTTCTGGTACATCCCGTAGACGAAGACACCGTCGTAGGTCACGGAGGAGGGCACGCCCGAACCGGTCTGGAGCACATCCACGGCGTTGTCCATCTTCCCCGCGTCGTGGCTGCCGATGTTGATGTGCTCGACGGTGACGCGATCCGGATCCCGGACCGCCAGGAGGGTCCCTCCCGGCTCTCCGCGCCAGACCAGGCGCGTGAGGAATCCGCTGCCGCCGAAACGGTAGTTGTGCCCGGAGAGGGTCAACGTGCGGCTCACGAGGTAGCGGCCGCTCGGGAGGTAGGCCAAAGCGTCCCCGCCATGCTCCCGTGCCGCCTCGATGCAGCACTGCAGGGCCGCGGTGTCGTCGGCAACGCCATCCCCCTCGGCGCCGAAGTCCCTGCGAGCGTCGACCACCTTCCCCGGCGTCGCAACCGAGTCTTGCAGGAACCGTGTTTCCGCCGACAGGACCTGGCCCTCGATCGGACCGGGAGGAATGTGGTATACCGCGGACTGCCGCGCCACGGATCCCAGCAGGGGACCCTCGGAACGGTTGCACGAGAGCAGCAGGCGCTGGGCGGCCCGACCGGAAGCGATGGCGGGCATGCCCAGCGGCCCGCCGCGAAAGGTGCAGTCGAAGACGAGGACGGGAGCCCCCGTCACCCGGACCGCCTCCCCTGCCCCGGTCCAGCCCGCCACGAGGCAGTTCTGGAGGGTCACCGGGGAGACCGAGTTGGCAAACTGCAGGAATCGGGACGAACCAACGGAGACGCAGCGACGCACGCTGCAACCGTGTTCCGGCGCCAGGTGAATGTCCTCGATCCGGCTGCCCTCGAATCGGCAGTTGCGCACGTAGGCATTGCCGTGGACGCACTCCACGCCGATGTCACAGGAGCGGAATTCGCAGCCGTCGAAGGTGTAGTCGTAGTCGTTGAAGCTGGTGAAGGCCACCCCCCTGCCGCAGCGTTCGAAGAGGCAGTTCTCGAAGGAGGTCTCCGCCAGGGCAAAACGGTCGTCCCGGGCAACCCGGACGCCGGCGTCGGTGAAATCCCGGAAGCCGCAGTGCTGGTGCCGGACTTCCGTTTCGAAGCGGGCATCGGACCAGTGGTGGAAGCCGATGGCCGCCTTGCCGCGGCCGTCGAAAAGCAGGCCAACAAAACGGGAGTACGCCACCCCGTTGTCGGTGAATACCCTTCCTCCCGCCGGTCCGTCCCAGGCGAGAATGGTGTCCCGTCCGTGCCCGACGACAAGGACGCCAACCAGGGGGCCCTTCAGGCTGAGGGCAGCGGTGATGCGGTACGTTCCACGGGGCAGGTACACACCCGACCCGTCCACGACGCGGTCCAGGGCCGCCTGGATAGCCGCCGTGTCGTCGGCGGTCCCGTCTCCCCTCGCCCCGTGTGCCTGCACGTTGACCCAGTCCGAGCGGGGTTCCCAGTCCAGGGCCGGCAGCTCCGCCGCCAGGGCCGCCGCCGGAACCACGCTGCCGAACACCAGCCCGAGGAGCATGCCGCACAGGATTCGTGCCGAGGATGCCATCGTCCCAGGTCCTCCACCGCTTGCCGGCCCCTGCGCCTGGCCCCGCCGGGAATCACCGCGCCGCCATTCTCCCCCCGAGGCGCAGGTCACTGCGCCGAGGCACCGTCCCGCGCCCGGATCTCGGTCCGCCGGATCTTGCCGGAGATGGTCTTGGGCAGTGCCGCGACGAAATCGATGTGGCGCGGGCACATGTAGGGCGCCGTGGCCGCGCGCACGTGCGCCTGCAGCTCGAGCGCCAGGTCCGGGCTCGCCTCGAAGCTCCCCGCAAGGACGACGGTCGCCTTGACCGCCTGGCCGCGCACGGGATCCGGCATGCCCGTCACCGCGCACTCGACGACGGCCGGATGCCGCATCAGGGCGTTCTCCACTTCGAAGGGACCGATGCGGTAGCCGCTGCTCTTGATGACGTCGTCGGCCCTGCCGCAGAACCAGTACGCGCCCTCGGCATCCTGCCGGGCCATGTCCCCCGTGTGGTACCAACCGTCACGGGACACCTGGGCCTCCCGTTCCGCATCGCCCTCGTAGCCGGTGAACAGGCCCGGGGGCCGGGGCCTGCCGACGCGGATGCAGATCTCGCCCTGATCGCCGCGCGGCGTCTCCCGGCCTTCGGGGTCCAGCAGGCCGACTTCGTAACCTGGCGAAGGCAGTCCCATCGAGCCGGGTTTGGGGGGCGCCCACGGCCAATTGGCGAGGATGACGGTGGATTCGGTTTGCCCGTATCCCTCGCGCAGGCAGAGCCCGGTCTGTTGGCGGAAGCGTTCATAGACTTCGGGGTTCAGGGCCTCGCCGGCGGTCACGCACTGGTGTACGGAGCGGAGATCGTGGGCGGACAGGTCCTCCCTGACCAGGAACCGGAACACCGTGGGCGGAGCGCAGAAACTGGTGACGCGGTGCTCGGCCACCCGCGCCAGCACCCCCGCGGCACGGAAGCGTTGGTAGTCGTACGCGAAGACCGCACTCCCCGCCAGCCACTGCCCGTAGATCTTGCCCCAGACAGCCTTGGCCCACCCCGTGTCGGCAACCGTGTAGTGCAGACCGTCGTCCTCCACCGCCTGCCAGTAGCGTGCCGTCACGATGTGGGCCAGGGGGTAGGTGAAGTCGTGACGAACCATCTTCGGAAACCCCGTCGTGCCGCTGGTGAAGTACAGCAGCATGGGGTCGCCGTTGCCGGGGCGATCCCGGTAGGCGGCATACGCAAAGGGCTTGGCCCGTGCCACGCCGTCGGCAAAGGACAACCATCCGGGACGCTCCCCGCCCACGATCACCCGCGTCCGCAGCAGGTCCCCGCATTGCGCCTGCGCCGCGTCCACCGCCGCCGCCAGATCGGGGTCGTCGACACAGACAACCGCCACCACCCGCGCGCGCCGGATCCGGTACACCAGGTCGTCGACGCGCAGCATGTGCGTCGCCGGAATCGCGACCGCGCCAAGCTTATGCAGGGCCAACATGCAGAACCAGAACTCGTAGCGCCCCTTCAGCGCCAGCATCACCGCATCCCCGCGTCGCACCCCCAGGGCATGGAGAAAACCGGCGGCGCGGTCGCTCTTCTCTTTCATCTCCCCGAAGCGGAAGGTGCACACCTCCCCCAGGTCATTGCACCAGACCAGGGCCCGCTTCTCCGGGCAGAGGGAGGCGTATTCGTCCACCACGTCCACGGCGAAGTTGAAGCGCTCGGGGATGCGGAGGCGGTAGCCCGCCGCGAATTCCTCGTAGCTGCCAAAGTCCACCTGCCGCAGATAGCGATCGAGAAGATGCATCCTCAGCGCGCCTCCAACCCCAGCGCATAGGCCGCCGTGCGGCTGTCAATGGCCGCCCCGGCCGCCGCCTGGTCCGCCAGGAAACGGCCGAGCGCGCCGGGCTCGACCAGGCAGACCTCGATGTCCTCCCCCTCGTCCTGCTTCGGTTGCGGCGACCGGTTCACGGCCCGGCCCTCGTCGATGTCCACCAGGGCCAGCAGCACGCCCTCACCCGTCATCCCCGGGGAACTGCACGTGCGCGGGGTCAACCGGCGCAGCCTGCCCTCGTATCCCGTCTCCTCGGCCAGCTCCCGCAGCGCCGCCGCGGCGGGTGACTCGCCCCCGTCCACCAGCCCGGCGGGAAACTCCACCACCAACCCGCCAACCGGAGGACGGTACTGCCGGATGAGCACCAGGCGCCCGGACGGCCGCAGAACGGCTACGATCAGGACCGCTTCGGAGCCGCCCTGACGGGCCGCTGATTCCCAGTGCCGTTCCACACCGTGACGGTCCCGGTAGGTGATCCGGTCGAGACGCAGAAAACGCCCCTCGCCCAAGGTCTGTGTCGCGGTTCTCTCCGGCGTCATGATTCGCATCCATTCCGTGCGGGCAGGCCACAACCGTGACCCGTCAGTGAACAGGGAGCGGCTCATCGGTACGGCGGGCGGTCCCCGACCGCCACTCTGTCTCCGTATCCTCGCCGCGCGGGGACCGTGCGACCTACTGTTAGGTCGCGCGAGCCGAGCGCGACGTTCCTGGGGCTTGCGCCACTCGGCTCGTGGCGCCTACTGTTAGGTCGCGCGAGC
>JAFGRS010000097.1 GCA_016935045.1 Lentisphaeria bacterium
ATGTCCCCGGGGTTCTCGGGTGGACACATGCGGTGTGGCAGAACTCGTGCGGCATGGGGACCTACGGAGCTGACATGCGCCCCCGGGGCGGGTGCATGACGTAATCGTTGGGATGGATGGACCCGAGGAGGAATTCGGTATCTCCCCGGGGCCCGCGCTCGCCGGCTCCCCCCGGGCACTGTGTTGCGGTCATGCCGAATGGGAGCGGCCGAGGCCGGCCGCATCTCCAGGGAGGTGGGCCTCGGGGTCTCGCCGCCGCCGGGGGGCGGTGAGTCACCGGCCGACCGGCTGCAGGGTGAGGCAGTCCACCCCGATCAGGATGCCCTTCGACTGCTCGTTGCGGCCCGCCACGTCGAAGGTCAGGCGATGGATGCCGCGGGTGAGCGCATGGGTCCCGAGGGGGGTTTTGCCGCCCCAGGTGACGGCAGGGGCGTAGGTGTCGAACTCGCCCAGGGACGTACCGTCGAGCGAGAGGCGTACGATGGCATAGTCCCAGCTCTTGGTGAAGTAGACCGCGAGGTCGTAGTTCCCGTCCGCCGGGACATCGAGCAGCCAGGTGAATCCGGCATCGGGGTTGGCCGGGTGGAACCAGAGGTGATTGCCGCCGCTGAAGCGGCTGCCCAGGAGCTGGTCCGTGCGCTGACCGTTGCGGATATCGACGACCTCGGCCAGCTCGCCTTCGAGCGCGTCACGGACGAGGATGGGGCGCCAGGAAACGTAGTCCAGCCCCAGGTCGTACCCCTCTGCCCGCGTATCCTTGCCGACGCAGGCGAGGCGAAGACGCACCGGCCGCCCCCCGACCACGACGCTGCCGGCCGGAAGATAGTCCAGGACCCCCGCCGAGGACGCGTACCCCCGGAGCAGACGCGCCGCCTCGTCCTCGACACGGACCTCCCAGGTCCCGTATTCCGGGCCCCGGGTCAACCCCACCCCCACGCACCACTCCCCGCGGGGCAGGGGGACCTCCACCTCGTAGGAAACCCCCGGCCCGGAGGCTGGCAGGCGAAGCTGCCTGCCCCCGCTCCACAACACCCCCACCGGCCGCAGGGGCTCGGCGTCGGCCGGCGCCACGATGCGCAACCCCTCGGCCTCCCGCACCTCCCGCAGGTTCCGTGCCGGACGCAACTGGATGCAGTCGAGGACCGCCCTTCCGGGTCCGGTGAAGGTCAGTTCCAGGACCGATCTCCCCGGGGGCAGGACGGCCATTCCGAGGGCAGCGCTGTCCTGTTTGCCATAGCCCTGGGGCGTGCGGCCCGCCTCTTCCCCGTGGATGGTGATGGCGAAGGGGGCGGCATCCTCGATCCCTCCCAGCGTGTGCACCACGATGGCGTAGGGTCCTTCCCGGCTCAGCTCCGGACCGGTCAGTACGATGCTGTCGCCGGGGTCCCGGCGGCCCAGGTCCACGGCGGCGCCGCGGGAGAATTCCTGTTGCAGATCGTCGTCGCTGAGTACGGTGGCTCGGGCCAGGATCTCGGGGGCGAGTGCCGCCTCGGCTTCCACCAGGGGTGGCGCGGGGACCTTGCCCCAGGGGCGCCGTTCGCTTACCGGCACGGGCTCGAAGAAGTCGCTGCCACCGGGTTCCTGATACCAGTAGGCCACGGAAACGTAGTCCTCGTCCCACTCGATCGGGACGGGCCCCCAGAGGGTTTCCGGGTAGTTCTCGATGGTGCCGCGGAAGCGGTTGGTGAAGGGGACGTCATCGGGGATCATCCAGCGGTAGCAGCAGGTCCAGGCATGGTCCCGGTTGTGTTCGACGAAGCTGCAGGCGAAGAACGACTCGTGCAGCGTCCGGATGCCCCATGCATCCCCGAAGAAGTCTTCGCTGCCGGTGCCGAAGAAACTGGGGAAACGGTCATCGTCGACCCAGATCTTCTCGTCTCCCTCGCCCCACCAACTGCGCCAGGCGTCGTCGATGCACAGCGAGGTACCCACGAAACGGCCCCTGCCGCGGCAGTCCAGGAAGGGGTAGTCGAAGGTCGTGCACACCGGCTCGCGGCGGTACTTGGCCTTGAACAGCATGGTGTCCGGGGGCAGGTCCGGGGCAGGGGCGTGGGCCAGTCGCCAGGCCAGCGTCACCCCCCTCGTGCCCTCGTTCCGCACCGCGAACCGTCCCCGGCGCCGGAACGGCATGGGGAAGTAGCAGTACCCCTCCCCGTCCACAAAGCCCAGGGGCAGGGAACGGTAGTCCCGGGGCTCGAAACCCGTGCCGAACAGATTCACCAACGGCGCCCAGACGCAGGCCCCCGGCTCATCGTCGAAGTGAGCGGTCACCAGGACCTTGCTGTGGGCGTAGCGCTCGTGGCCGGTCAGCCGGGCCTGGAATGCGGTCACCGTGCGCGGCCCGGTCAGCTCCGCCAGGACCGCCTCGCCGCCGGGAGCAATCTCGATGGTCCGCTCGATGGTGACCGTACCGGGACGCGGCGGCTTGGGGTCGGCTCCCCGCCCGAGCAGCTTGCCGCGTACTTCGTCGTAGGCCGCGACGGCAACGTCCGGCAGAGGCAGGCGGAAGGTCTCCACCGGCGTGCCCTCGGGGAACGTCTGGTAACCGATGTGGTAGAAGGCCGGACGGCTGAGGGCCACGAGGCAGCTCCTGGCGAAGGGGATGGGCAGGTAGCAGTCCGAGGCAAGCCGGTCCTGGTCGCCGGCGCGCCGGAAGGTGAAGGGCCGCAGAAATGGCCATTCGGCGCGCCGGGCGAGGGCGGCCTCATCCGGATCCGTGGCACCGCCGACGAAGAGGGAGCGGAAGTCGAACTCGAGGGGGGTGGTGCTGCCGTCGAGGTAGAACCGGATGAGGCCCTGGGGGTCCGCCGACCAGAGGCGGAGGATGCACCCCGGTCCCCGGATGGCCGCCACCAGTTTGCCCGGGGGGAGCGCCGCCGGGTTCTCGACAGCCGGGCGCGGGAAGAAGAAGACGTGGTTGCGCTCGAGGGGATCGAGGACCCACTCCAGGTCGCCGAAAGCCACCCTGGGCGTAGCCGCGGGGATGCCGAAGGCCGCGAACTCCGCGGCGGCTTCCGGTCCGGCATGGACGCTGAGGACATGCCCGGAGTCCCCGTTCACGTCCATGCCCACGCAGGTCTGCGTTTCGCGGTCGTACCGGGACGCCCGATGGTAGCCGGAAAACTGCCGCGAGACCACCCCCGGCTCCGAGAAAGGGAGGCGGTCCAGGTCCGCCAGACGGCGCAGGAACCAGGCGCAGTCGCGGACTTCCGCGCCAGTCAGCCACACGCCCGGGGACGCCACCAGGGCCGCAAAAACAGACATCCGGAAGCCAATGCCCGTGCGCTTCATGACCAGGACTCCCGCGTTTTTCCGGCTGGCCCCACGGCCGGCCTCACTGCCTGTCCGTTCGTGAACATGGACTCGTCGTCCCATGGGGCTCCCCACCGCCCGCGGCCTCGCGGGCACGCGCTGGGCGCTGGAGGGCGGTCCTGTAGCAGACCATGAGCCTGTCGACCCGGTGTGACCGCCGCGGCGCCGACACCCGTTCGACAGGCTCAGGGTCTGCGACAGCGGCGCCCTGCAGACGGTTCGGCACGCCTTG
>JAFGRS010000693.1 GCA_016935045.1 Lentisphaeria bacterium
CCACCGGGACAAGCCCGGCGGCGGCGTTGGGATCTTGAAACAGCCCTGCGTCAGCCTCCTCGCGGCCATGCCTCCGCCGTCGGGAACCGCCGGCCAACAGACCGAACCCGCCAGCAATCAGGCCACCACCCCGTCCATTGTGTCCATCCGCCGGCCGCGAGCCGGCGTCCATTTCGTCCATGATCCCACCGGCAGCCGAGCGCAGCGAGACGTGCGACCGCAGCGGCTGCCGGGGGTCAGCCCGGTGCGCAGGGCTAAGGGTCCGTGCGGACCCTAAGCCGCGAATCCCGAGGCGAATCACTTCCCGGGAACGGTCCCGCCGCCGCAGCGTTTCGAGAGCAGCCAGCGTTCGCGCTTGATGAACGGGCCGTTCTCGAAGGTCTGTTCGCAGGCCTCTCTCTCTTCGAGGTGGTTGAAGCAGCTTCGCATGCAGCCGCGCGAACCCTCCACCCCGTAGCTGCCCGCACCCGCGCCGCCGCCCCAGTGGGCGATCTCCCAGTGCCCTTCCACGAGGTGCCCCGAAGGGTCCTCTTCCGTCCGCCGCCAGGCCCCCAGCGACATGGGCCAGCAGAGCTTGTACCCGGTCTCCTCGGAGACGTTCTGTGCCGTAACATCGAACTCCCAGCCGGGCAGGGCCTTGTGCAGGAAGGGCGAGACCCGCGGGTCGCCGCCATGGTAGCCCAGGGTGCAACGCCCCATCTGCACGTCCCCCCATTCGTACACCTTGTCTTCGATCCGCACCCGCACCGTCCTGCCTTCCCGGATGTGGGGGATCGCGTTGGCCTGACACCCCTTCACACAGGCCATGCAGCGGTCGCAGATCGAACCCGGCTCGACCAGGGGGTCGGGTTCCACTTCGAGGTCCGTCAGGATGGCTGCCAGGCGCACGCGGGGGCCGAACTTCCGAGTCAGGAAGACCTTGGCCCAGCCCGGCTCGCCGATCCCCGCGGCCGTGGCCACCAGGCGGATGGCGAAGTGCACGTTGGGTGCCACCGCCCCGGGCCGGATCGGGGTGTCGGGGGGTTGCGTCTCGGGCACGCCGGGGTAGTAGGGGACCGCCTCCCAGCCGGCGTCCTCGATGAAACAGGCGGTCTCGTAGACGCCCATGGGGATGAAGAAGCTGTTCAGCAGCCCGTGGTAGCCGAAGTAGGTGTAGGTGGGCCAGTAGGTGCCCTCCTCGATCCCCCGCCAGTTGCCGCGCAGAATGCGCCGGGCCACCGCGATGACCGTCCTGCACTCCGGGAAGATGCCGGCGGGATGCATGCGCGCCGGAGCGCCATCGAAACGCTCGATGTTCGCGAAACCCACGAGATCCAGACCCTGGGACTGCGCGAACTCCCGGATCTGTTCCTTGGTCAGCTTTGTGCCCATCTCTTGTCTCCCTCGGGGACCATGCCCCGTGTCCAGGAACGGCCCGCGCCCCCTTACGACATTTCCTGCAGACGGATCGCTCCATCGCTGTCCCGAGCCCAGGCCGGACGTTTGCGGAAGGGCGTCGACAGGCCCTTCTTGAGGCGGCCGGCCTCTTCGAGGTGATGGACGCAGGAGCGCACGCACAGGGCGCCGAGGCGGTCCGGTTTTCCGGCCGGGTGGTCGCCATTGGGGCGGGCTCCGTTCTGGCATCTGCGGCAGGCCGACCAGTCGATGTCGGCCACGGTCATGGTCTTGCCGGCGATGGTGAGGGTCCGTTCGCCCCGCAGGGCGCCGAGGGGGCAGCTCCGAGCACAGGCGCGGCACTGGTCGCAGACGGGTTCTTCGAGCATGGGCGTCGGCGCCAACGGCGCGTCCGTGAGGATGAGTTGGAAGCGCTGGCGCGGTCCGAACCAGGGCGTGAGGACCTCGCCGCAGTAGCCGATCTCGGCAATTCCCGCACGCACGGCTGCCTGGCGCACGTCAATCATCACGTTCGGCGCCGGGCGCGATGGCTGCACGGCCACACCGGACGGAGGAATGGCCGGATCGAGGTCCTGGATCGGGCATGACTCCCAACGCCGATCTTCGAGCCAGGTGGCCAGGGCGATGGTGGTGATGGCCAGGGCACGGTCCTTGAGCCAGGAGAACCCGAACTGACCGTAGAGATCGAACTGCGTGCCCTCTTCCAAGCCGCGCAGCGTCCCGCGGGTGATGCGCTTGCCCACGACCACCACCGTGCGCGTCTCCGGGAAGACGGACGCCGGATGATGGTCCGGGGGAACATCCGCGAAGCGCTCGATGGGAGCGATCCCCACCACGTCCGCCCGCTTCTCCTTGGCGAAACCCAGGAATTCGCAGGTGAGCTGGTCCATCGGTCATCTCCTTGTACACGCCGCCTCGATGGCGGCTCCCGCCTCGCGCAGAAGCCGCAATGCCTCGCCGCGACGGCCGGGCGCCTCCCGGACCGTCGGATAAAACAGACCCAACGAGGCCCGCGGCGCCAGCCGGGAAACACACACCGGTATCGCCAGGGCCCGAATCTGCCCAGTGGACTTCACCACGTCCGCATGGCCCTCCCGCCGGATCGCGTCCAGACAGGAATGCAGTCCCGCAACCGTCGCCGCCTCCGGCCATTCCTCTCCCGGCAAGCCGCGCTCCGCGACGAACCCGCCCAGCTCCGGCAATGACCGCAGAGACAGCAGTACCCGGCCCGTGGCCGTGTCGTAGAAGTGATCGTCGACACCCACTTCCCCCCGCACGCGCAACTCGTGGTCCCCCTCGAAACTCGCCAGGCTGCGCCGGCGGCCGTCCTCCTCCACCGCCAGAATCACCGTCTCGTTCAGCGCCTCGTGCAGATGCCGCATCGGCCCCCAGGCCAGGTGACGCAGACCCGCCAGACGCGCCCGACCCGTCCCCAAACTCCCGGCACGAGGCCCCAGACGATACCGCCTCGTGCCACCGTCCCGCAGCGCGTAACCCAAACCCACCAGCGTCGAAAGCAGATTGTGCGCCGTCGGAGCCTTCAGCCCCGTCGCCAGACACAACTCCCCCAACGACCACCCCGCCGGACCACCCCCATCCAACTCCTCGAGCAACCCCAGGGCCCGTTGTACCGATTGTACCACCACCTACCTCAGGATTCAGCAAGAATGAATCGTATTCATGGATGGTAAAATAGCGGGGCTTCTCGGGGCTGTCAAGCGGTGCCTCTTGCCCGGTGTAAGGCCTCAGTCAAAAGACCAGGAAGGACTCGGCAATCGGCTCAGCAGGAGCTTCGCCCTCCAGTGGAATCGGCTGAGGCAGTACTGCCCGGTCCTGGAGGGCGAAGCTCCTGCTGAGCCGTTACGCCGCCGCCGGGCTTGCCCCGGAGGAGCGCCGATTCGGGGTAGAGGGGGCACCGCCGCGCCTCCTCCCTGCAAAGGCGGAAGACCGCCTCCCGCCCTGGAGGCCGCCGTCCTCGGCGGTATGCCGAGTGGAAGTCCGGCATCCGTTTGCTTCGGGGCGGTCGTGGCGCTATGATTAACTTCTAGTAAGGTTTTGGAGTCCAACCAGGCCGGTGGCATCCGGTCGTGCCGGGGTGAGAACAGGGCTGTTTGTATCGGGGTGTGGGCAATCCGACCGGGGCGAGGGCATTGGGGGTGGCTCGATGAATGCGGCTCTTCGGGGGTTTCGGCGGCGGCCGGGGCCATGGCGCCTGGCGGCATTGGTTCTTGCCCTGGGGTGGTGTTGGCGCGTGCCGGCCCAGGGCGAGGCGGAGGCGCCCGGTCTCGAGGACCAGGCTGTCGTTGACGTCCTGCATGGCGCGGCCCAGGCGTTGATCGACAGGGACTCCGCGGCCGTGGCGGGGTTTTTCGTGCAGAACTTTGCCGGTCCCTTCCGGGTGCCGAGGGTGGCCCGGACGGTCCTGGACCAGGTCCTGACGGCGGCCCAGACGGTGACGGCGGAGGTGCGGCCGAACGAGATCCGCCGGGAAGGGGTCCGGGCCCTGGTGCTCGCGGACCTGTCGCTGCGCTTCACCATGGCGGGGGGTGGCGTTCAGGAAGTCCTTGGCGAGCACCTCGTGTGGCTGACGCGGGAGCCGGACGGTTGGCGGATTGCCGTCGCGGAGCGTCTGGCAACGGACTGGTCGGTGGCTCCGGGGGCAATGGAGATATGTTGGCCCGAGCATGGGGTGACGTTCCCGGTGCCCCGTGACTGGGGTGCATTCCCGACCAGTGCCCCCGACCTCACCAGGAGCGTGCTGTTTGCCTCGCCGAACCTGGCCGGGAGCCTGGCCGTTGCGGTGGTTGCGGTCCCCGTTCCGGTCAGCCTGAAGGGCATTGCCGCCCGCCACCGGGACATTCCCCGCCTCTATCCGGGTTCGCGCTTCCTCGACGAGGAGGAGACCACCCTGGGAGGAGAACCCGCCATCCTCACGCGCCTGCACCTGGCCATGGGCTCCCGCATGATCGCCATGGAAACCGTCGTGGCGATCCGGGGCAACCGGCTCTACGCCGCCAGCCGAACGGCGACACCCGCCGAGGCGGCAGCGGAATTCGAGGCGGCCTTCGCCGAGTTCCGCCGTGGCTTCGTGCTGGCCGAGATCCCCGCGGAACCTGCCGGGCCCGGCCCCGGTCTCACCCCGGGAGGGTATGCCGACATGCGCCATGGCGTCGACTTCCCGATCCCCGAAGGCTGGCTGCTGACGGCACTGGACAAGCGCACCCTCCGGAAGCGCGGCTGGGCCCTGGGCGCCCACCTGAGGCGCGCCGAGGGGGAATCGTACATCCTCCTCGGGGCCCGCAAGCTGCCCCGGCCCATCGGGCTGAAGGAACTCCAGGAGGCCGAGATGAAGACCATTGACGCCGCCGTGGGCGAGATGGGTGTGACCGACGAGAAGGACCTCACCGTGTCCGGGTTCCCGGCCCGTTCCTGGAGCTACTCCCTCACCCTCGGGCAGCCGCGCAGACGCAGGGAGGTCTTCGTCGTCCGCGGGAATCTGCTCCTGTTTCTGATCGGAGAGGCCATCCCGCCCTCCGAGTACGATGACGTCTGCGCAACCGTGGACACACTCCTGGCAACCCTGCGGCTCGCGGACATGTAGCCCGTCCGCGGGCCGGCCCGCCGAACACCCCCTCGGAGAAGGCATGGACAGCCTCAGCCGCGCCAAGGCAGTACGCTGCGGGGCCATCGCCGCGTTCTCCTGTCTGCTCGTCCTCTTCGTGGTCGTCGCGGCCCTGCGCAACGCTCCCGAACCGACAGCGGCGGACCTCTTTGTCCAGGATGTCCTCGAACGCCCCGCCGCCCGGGCAACCGCCGAGGAGCGGGAGGAGCTTCGCCGGCAGTGGGAGCGCTTCAGCCCGGAGACCCGGGAGCGTGTCTTCACCGAGATTGCACGGGCTCGTCTCGACGAGATCCGGGGGGAGGTGTCGGAGCTGACCCCGGAGCAACGCCAGGCCCGGATCCGAACGGCCATCGAAGACATGCGGCGCCACCGCGGGGGCCTCTCGCCGCAGGAACGGCAACAGATCCAAAAGCGTCTTCAGGACCCGGAGACTCAGGCCATGGTGCGGCGGTTCATGGCCTTCTACCGGGAGGAACTGACCGCCCGCGAGAGAGCGGAACTGGACCCCTTGGTGCAGGAATGGCTGATCCAGGTGGACCATCTGGGCCGGGGCCGCTGAACCGGCGGCCAGGCTCGCGGCCGACCTTCACGCTGGTCGAGCTGCTCACGGTCATGGCGATCGTGATGCTCCTGGCCGGACTCGTTCTCCCCGCCCTCGGCACGGCCCGACGAAAGGCGCGGGAAACCCAGTGCCGGAACAACGTGCGCCAGATCGGCATCGCCGTCGTCGCCTATACCACCGACCACCGAGACCACCTCCCCGTCGCCGCCCGCCTGGGGCCGGAACCGCTCTTCGGCTGGCAACCCCTCCACACCGTGCTCGGACCCTACCTGGGCGAACCCCGCATCCACCACTGCCCGGAGGACCGAGACCCCGAAACCGCACTCTACCCGGAATTTGGCACCAGCTACGAATGGAATACCTTTGTCAACGGCAAGCTGATCGACAGAGCGTCCCTCCACGTGGTGGGACTCGATATCGTCGCCCCCATCCTGGGGGACGGAGAACCGTTTCACGCGGGAGGCCGCCGCAATTACCTGTACCTGGATGGGCGCGTGTCGTCCTCGCTGGAGATCCTCATCCATGACCTGTGACCCCGTCCTGGTCTGCCGCGGTGTCACCAAGCGCTACGGCCGCCACACCGCCCTCGACCGGCTCGATCTCGAACTCCGACGCGGGGAAGTGGTGGGACTGCTGGGGCCCAACGGCGCCGGCAAGACGACCCTCATCCGCATGATCCTCGGCCTCGGCTTCCCCACGGCCGGCGCCATCACCGTCTTCGGCGAGGACCTTTTCCGCCGCCGCCGTCAGATCCTCAGGCAGGTCGGGGCCGTGGTCGAGGCGCCCGCGTTCTACGACTACCTGAGCGGGCTCGAGAACCTGCGCCGCCTGGTCGCCCTGACGGCGCCCGTGGACGAGGCGCGTCTGGCGGAGGGCCTCGATGCCGTCGGCCTGACGGCCGCGGCGCGCAGGCGTGTGGGGACCTACTCCTACGGCATGAAGCAACGCCTGGGCATCGCGCAGGCCCTTCTGCCCGACACGCGGCTCCTGATCCTGGACGAACCCGCCAACGGCCTGGATCCGCACGGGATCGCGGGCATACGGCGGCTGATCCGCCAGTTGGCCGAGTCGAAGCGCATGGCGGTGCTGGTTTCGAGCCACCTTCTGGGGGAGATCGAGCAGGTCTGCGACCGGGTGGCCATCCTGCACCACGGTACCTGCCTGGCTCAGGCGGGGGTGGACGAGATCCGGGCCCGGGAGGCCCGCCTCGAAGTCGATGTGGCCGCTACCGAGGCCGCGCTCCGGGCCCTGGCCGATCGCAGCGGGGCCACCCAACTCTCCCTCGGCGGGGAGTCCGGGCAGGGCACTCTCCTCTACCGCCCACCGGGAGATGTGCCGGGCCGGGTGCGCGTTCTGGCCGCGGCAGGGGCGGATATCCTCCGCGTCCAGGTGCACCGCGAAACCCTCGAGGACGTCTTCCTCCGACTCACCCGCACGGAGCATGACGATGTTCGCATTGACGCGTTTTGAGATCCGCAAGCTCACCGCCCAGCGCCGCAGCCTGGCACCCCTCCTGGCCATCGCGCTGATGAACACCCTCTTCGCACTGGCCTTCACCATCCGCCTGCACCGGGCCGGCGACCGCGAAGCCCACCGCGCCGGCGGACGCCTGGTGCGGGAGTTCATGAACGCCTTCGTCTACACCCAGACCATCCTCGCCCCCTGCGTCTTCATGCTCTTCCCCGTCATCCTGGCCGTGCTGGGCGCGCATCTGCTGGCCGGGGAATTCGAGACGGGGCGCCTGCGGCTGGTCCTCTGCCGTCCGGTCTCGCGTTGGCAGGTGCTTCTGGCCAAGTTCTCGGCCCTGTCGCTGTTCAGCCTGGCGATGCTGATCTGCCTGCTGACGGTGAGCTACGGGGTCAGCGCGAGCCTCTTCCCGCCTACCGGCGACGTCATCATCCCCGGACCCATGTACATGCTCGAACGGCACGTGATCATCCACGCCGCCGCCGAGGCCTGGCCCCGGCTGCTGCTGTCCTATGCCCTGGCCTGGCCAATGCTGATGAGCGTGGCCGCCATGGCCCTCATGATCTCCATGCTCACCCGCCACTTCACCTCCGCGGCCGTGCTGACCGCAACGGTCTACTTCTGTAGCTACATCGTCAGCGGCATCCCCCTGCTCTCCACCATCCACCCCTTCCTGCCGACGCGCTACCTGCCGTTCTGGCGCTATGTCCTGCTTGCCGATATTCCCTGGGGCAGCCTGCTGCGGGACGCGGGCTGGACCGCTGGCTACACGGCCGTGTTCCTCGGGCTGGCCGCGGCCCTGTTCAGCACGCGGGATGTCTGATGCGGCCTCGATGTCCCCCGTAGAGCAGTGGCATGCAACCAGCGCCGGGTTGGCTGCGCGGCGCCGATCGCAGGGCGCGCGCAAGGGGAAGGAGTACACCCGCTACCTCGTCCGCTACAACGAGGAGGACACCGGGAAGCGGACACGCAGGACCTTCGGCGCTCTGGCGGAGGCAAGGCGCTTCGCCGAGCAGTGCGACCGGGACGCAGCCCTCGCGGCTGAACGCCAGACCATCCTCGAGAAGCGCATCGGGGAGGATGCCGCCAAGCTCACGGCCGACCACCTTCGGGATGCGGTCGCCGGAGGGTCAACGACATCCGGCCCGCCGAGGCGAAACAATGGCTGGCCGACCTCCGGGGGCGCGAAGACAGGACTCTCTCTGA
>JAFGRS010000694.1 GCA_016935045.1 Lentisphaeria bacterium
CGGAGCGTCGCCCTCCAGGGGAAACGGCTCCGCGGAGCGTCGCCCTCCAGGGGAACCGGCTCCGCGGAGCGTCGCCCTCCAGGGGAACCGGCGCCGCGGAGCGTCGCCCTCCAGGGGAACCGGCTCCGCGGAGCGTCGCCGGCGACGTGGACGCGGCGGTCTTGCGGGGGTAGGGTAGAGCACAGCCTCCCCAGAGCTATGGCGGCGGGTGTTGCGGGCGGCGGGGCGGGATGCGTCTGTTCGGTTGTCCTGTCAGAGAGGAGAGTCGGAAGCATGGCAGCGAGTGATCCCATTCGTTTTGGTGCCATCGGTTGTGGCGGCGCGGGCACGAACCGGATCCTGCAGCTTGCGGGCCATCCCCTCGGGCTGCGGGTCGTGGCTGCGGCCGATATCCGCCCCGAGCGGCTGGAGAACCTGGAAAAGCAGCTCGGGTATGGCTTTGCCGCCTACTCCGGACCGGAGGACTTCCGCAAGGTCGTCGACGACCACGGGGTGGACGCCGTGGGCATCTTCACGCCGCACATTCCCCACTACGACCACGTGAAGTACGCCATCGAGCGCGGCCGGCACGTGCTCATCGAGAAACCCATGGTCTGCGGCACCGCACGTGCGGTCGAAGTGACCCGCATGCTGGCAAACTCGGGGAAAGTCGGTCTGGTCCACTACCAACGCCACTACGAAGCCAAGTACATCCTGGCGCGGGACATGATCCGCAAGGGCGTCATCGGCGAGGTGACCTCCTTCTATGTCTACATGGCCCAGGACTGGTCCGGGCGCAACTGGCGGGGTGACCCGGCGTTTTCCGGCGGCGGCCAGCTGAACGACTCCGGGAGCCACTACCAAGACATCCTGCTGTGGATGACGGACCTGTTGCCGGTGAGTGCGGAAGGGTTTGCCGACAGTTGGTACCAGGGCGTGAAGAAGGACGTCGAGATCACGGGCATGTTCAACGTGGGCCTCTCGAACGGTGGTATGGGGCGGATCATCATCGTCGGGGATATCCTGGGCGGCTTTCAGGATGACGTGCGGATCCGCGGTACGAAGGGCGACATCATGTTCTACGGGAACCAGTTGCTCCATCGTCCCACGGGTGGCAAGATCGTCGAGGTAGCGGCCCGTCCGCCCAGGGGGTATCCCGTCAGTCCCTGCGACAACTTCGTCAAGCTGCTGCGGGGGCGCTCCCGGGTCAACCGGGTTCCGTTCCTCTTCGGCACGCGGGTGGCGCTCCTCACCGAAGCCATGTTGCGGAGTGCGCGCGAGGGTGGCAGGAGGGTCCTCTGCGAGGACATCCTCAAGGAGTCCGGTCTCTCCCTGCGGGACCTGGCCTGAACCCCCGGGCCCCCCTTTGGCGCAGTGAACGGAAGGCGCAAGGCCATGGAACACACCTTCGACACGATCCTCGAGTTCATCGAGGGGCTGTCCATCATCGACACGCACGAACACCTCCCCGCAAGCGAGAAACACCGCCCCCAGGCACCGGACGTTCTCGGCGAATGGCTCACGCACTACTTCTCCTGCGACCTGGTCTCGGCGGGACTCCAGGAAGCCCAGCTCGCGCGCGCCCGTGACCCCCACGTGCCCCTGATGGACCGGTGGCAACTCCTGGCGCCCTACTGGCATGCCGCGGCCTCGACGGGATACGGCCGGGCGCTGGCCCTGTCGGCGCAGGCTCTCTACGGCATCGACCGGATCGACAGTGGGACGATCGAGGAGCTGAACCGGCGCTTCCTCGAGGCCCGGGAACGGGGGGGACACTACCGCTACGTCCTCAAGCAGAAGAGCCGCATCCGGGTCTCGATCCTGGATGCCAACCTCGATGCGGACCCCGAGTTCTTCGTCTCGGTGTGCCGCTTTGACGGCTATGTCTGTCCTACGCACCGGCGGGCCATCGTTGGGGTCCAGGAGCGCCTGGGTCGCACGATTCACACCGTCCGGGACTGGAAAGAAGCCCTGGAGACAGAACTGGATGCGGCCTTGAAGCGGGGCATGGTTGCCGTCAAGTGTGGCCTGGCCTACAAACGGCCGCTGTTCTTCGAGAAGACGACGGAAGCCGCGGCGGAAGCCGGATTCAACGAGCTCTTCGCGGCGGCGAACTCCCCGGACTGGCGCGATCCCATCCGCCCCGCCAAGGCCTTGCAGGACCACATGATGCATCATCTCCTGGCCCTGGCCGATGCGCGCGGCCTTGCGGTGCAATTCCACACGGGGCTGCAGGAGGGCAACGGCAACGTCATCACGGATGCCAACCCCGTGCTCCTCGCCAACCTCCTCCTGGAATACCGCAACGTGCGCTTCGACCTCTTCCACATGGGCTATCCGTACATGCAGGAGATCGCCGCCCTGGCGAAGAACTTCCCCAATGCCTACATCGACATGTGCTGGGGACACATCATCAGTCCCGAAGCCGCCCGCAGGGCACTGGGGGAGTGGTTGGACGCGGTGCCCGCCAACAAGATCAGCGCCTTCGGGGGAGACTATGTCTTTGTGGACGGCGTCTATGGACACCAGGAACTCGCCCGACGCAACGTCGCTGCGGCACTGTCGGAGAAGGTGCGCCAGGACTGCTTCGACATGGATCGCGCCTGCGAAATTGCCCGTTGGCTCTTCGTCGACAACCCCGAGGCGCTCTTCGGCCTGCGTCCCCCCGCCCCTTGAGAGCACCGACCCCCGCGCCAAAAAAAGAAACACGGCCTGGTGGTCGGTCACCAGCTCCCCGCCCTGTACCTGCCCCGCCGTCCCGGTCTCTGCCGAACCGGCTCGGCCACGCAAGAGAGCTGCTGGCGCCAGAACACACGAACCGTGTTGCTTAACGATTCTGTTATCTTTGCACTATACATGCCTTTCCGGCCAGAGCAAAGCATTGCCGGCGCGGTGACAGGGTTGTTTCGGGATCGCCGCCCGGGTTCCCGCCGCCACTTTCCTTGCGGCAGTGGAGCGGCGATGCGGGAGCAGGGGGGGAAGAGCGGCGGCGTCACCACCTCTCCGGCCGTTCCATTTCAGGATCAGGAGCTTGCAAAAGCTCGCGGCGGGTTGTAGTGTTCCACTGCAGGCGAAGAGATATGGCAGCGGGTGCGCGATCAGGGAATTGCGCGCGGTGACGGTTCTCTCTCCCTGTTCTTTCCATGGCACGGCGTCGGCATGGGGGGCGTGCAGATGGGACAGAGTCGCTTGCGGCTTCGGATCTCCGGCGGGCTGGGTACGCCCTGCCGGCGGTCGTGGTTCCGGGTCCGGGGAGGGTCCGGGCGGAGGTCTGCGGGGGTATTGCGGCCAGGGACGGGGGTGCTGGGGTCTGTGCGGCGCGTGGGGTGCCGGCGTGCGGGGGTCCAGGCCCTCCGGCGCCGGGTCTGTCTCTGGGTTGCGGTGGCAGCCATGGGTTTTGCCGCGAGTGTCCTCTGGGTGTCCGTACGACAGGTGAGGCCGTCCCCCGCCCATGGCTACGGCTGGTTGGTTTTCCGCCACATGATGGCCCTGAAGAGTCGGGCCCGCATGGGACCCCAGGCCCAGGCGAGGAGGCAGTTCCGTTCCTGGCTGGCAGAGACCCTCAACACGGTGCGCTTCCCCGCGCGCTTCCGTGGGGATGTCCGCTTCGTGGTCTGCGAGTGCTGCCCGCCATCGGCCGCCGTGTGCGGCAGTTACTGGCCCTGCGCCAGGCAAATCTGGCTCCGCGCCGACGCCATGCCCGACGCGCGCGTCCTGGTGCACGAGTGCGCGCATCACTTCTGGGAGCACCACGTCAGCCCGGCGGAGATCGAGGCATTCGACCGCGTGGTGCGGGGAACCTACCTCCCCCTCGTGGCAAGTCTGCAACCTTCACCCGGTACGAAGCCCGACGATCACCCGGGCCTCTTTCTCTCCGGTCTGTGCGTATATGGCACCGCCAGGGAGGTGCAGCGGGCCGATCCCGACGAGTTGTACGCCGACATCCTGACCTACTACCTCCTGCCGCCGCCGGCACTGCATGAGGCTCGCACGGACTCCCTCAGCGTCGGTTACTTCACCTTCCGCAGGATCTTCGGATCGGTGATCGAGGGTATGGTCGCCGAGGCCCAGCCCATCCGTCCCGAGGATCTGCGGATCGTGTACGCCGAAGGTTGGCATGCCCTGCCGGAGGTCCTTGCGGCCAATGCCGTCCGCATGCCCACTGGCGTGTTCCTGCATCTGCAGCGCAGCGACATCGCGCGCAGGCACGATGGACCTGCCCTCCCAACGCACCCCCTCGCCCACCTCCCCATCCCTTCAGACACGGCCCTGACCGTCGCCGCCGGCCGCTGAGAAGGCCCCCTGCCCCAGGGCGGAGGTCTTGGCACGTCCCTCCCGGGAACGAACATCTCGGCGCGGCGATTCCCCGCCGGCGGCGTCAGGCCATGGTTTCCCAGGCTACGGCGTCACCGGAGGCCCGGGGGACGGATCGAGGTCATACCGTGCCGCGGCGGGGTTGTAGCGGAACCGGCCCAGGTTGGCCAGCAGCCACCGCTGCAGCTCTTCCCCCTCCGCCTCGCCGGCCGTCAAGGCTCGCAGCCGGGTCAGCAGGCGTGCGCGGCCGGCCTCCGACATGGTGGGGTCGTCCAGCCGCAGGACGGCCTCGTCGAAGGCACCCGGCAGACCGTACGCGGCCGCCACGGCCGCCAGACCCGTTGCCTCGGACCACCCCACCAGGGCCCGCCGCCAGGCCCGGCGCACCGCCGACTCCAGGTCGAATCCGGGGAGTTCCTCGAGCACAGGCACCAGAGCCTCCTGACCGCGTTCCAGGCCGACGAAACGGTCCGCGAGAGGGGCATAGTCCTGCGGCTGCGCCACCCGGGCGGCGAGGCGCAGGGCCGCCGGCCCCATCGGCACACGCCCGTCGGCGAGAAGAGCCAGGACTGCCCGCCCGCCTTCCTCTTCCCAACCCTTGACGGCGAAGACGTCCGCGAGCTTCGCGTCCCGGCGCAGGGCTGCGCACAGGTCCCCCAGGTGTGCCGGCGTGGCCAGCTTCCGGAGTACAGGGCCGTCGTAGGCTTGGTAGAGCCGTTCGTCGACCGGGAGCCGTGCCAGAAGTCGCGGCACGCCCCCCTCCCCGATGCGTTCCAGCTTGGCGCGGATGGCGGCGGTTTCCGGCCCATGGAAGCCATCCGGTGCGTGGCGGAAGATGGTGTCCAGGTACGCGTCAACCTGGGCGTCGGTGGCGACCTCGGGGAATGGCAAGGCCTCGATGGCCGCCAACCCCGCCGCCCGCTCCGCGGCGCCGCTGTCCCACTGCAGGCGGTAAGACGGCACATCGACGGTCCGGGTGACGGAACCGCGGTAGACGTCCCGGAACACCAGCAGGCGCAGGTCGCGCCGCCACTCCTCGAGGGGTACGCCGCTGAGGCGGGCCCGGGCCGGAGAATAGGGCACCGCAAACCGGTGTCTGTGGAGATACCCTCCCCGAACCGCCGAAAGGGTGGGCAGGCTGCCGCGGGCGTGTTGCCGCCAATCGGGCGCCAGGGCCTCCTGCGTACGGGGATTGTAGACGACGAAGACGGGAGTTTCCGTCCAGCCCCAGCGGATCGGGCCGTGTGCCGCCTTGCGGGGGTCCCGGGTCAGGACGACTCCGGCGCGGAAGGAGTGGGCCCAAACCTCGATCCCCGCTTCCGTAGACTTCACCTCATCCACCGCCACGACGCGCCCGTCGCCGCGGTACACGGTGCCGCACGCCAGGGGCACATCCGCCAGCAGGTCGATGCGGTGCACCGCCAGGACCAGTTCCCCTTGCAGGTGACCCGAAGGGGGACCTCCCGACCACACGACGCCTTCTGCTTCCTGGATGGGCAACTCGGCTTCGCTCGGGAAGGAATTCGGCAACTGCCATGTCGTGCGTTCCGGGAGCCGGCGCCGCAGGAACGCAGCGAACTCGTGGGCCTCCCGTGTCGCCCAGATGGGGGCAGGCAGCCGCCCCGGGTGGCCGGCGGACATGCCAGACCCCAGGCTCAGCGAAGGCCCCTCACGGCGCGAGAGAACCGCCCGAACGTCTGCCACGGCAACCAGGTGATCGGGCGGCAGACCGGTCACCCGGAAACGGGAGAACAGCACCTGCTCGCCGGCTCCGGCCCGGCCCGTCGGGGTCGGGTCGACGCTTACGTCGAGGGGAGGGGGTTGCAGGGCTGTCGGGCGCAGGAAGTCGACGGGCCACCAGGCTGTGGCCGGGGCGAGCAGCACGGCTCCGACCGCGAGGACGGTGAGGGTCACACCGGGGCTGCCGCGCAGGGCCTGCCACAGCCACGCCGCCAGGCCCGCCGTCAGGAGGAACACGGCCGCGATCACCGTCCGGCTGGCTGTGAGGCTCTGGGGCACCATGCGGCTGCCGGGTGCCGAGAGGATGCTGACCAGCATGCCTCCCGCCATCGCGGCGGCGCCGAACCCGAAGATCAGCGGCAGTCCGCGCATCAGCCCCGGCGTCGCTCCGGCAATGGCGGCGCAGATCAGGGTCAGGGCGCAGAGCCACAGGCCCGCGCCTGCCAGGGCCGCCGGCAGCATGCCTCCACGGATGCCATTCGCGACCCAGCCGGCCCCAAGGGCCAGCAGAACGGGACCGATGACTCCCAGGCCCAGCAGCGCGCTCTTGGCCACGAACAGGTGCACCCGGCGCACGGGACGCCCCAGCCAATGGGCCGTGCTCCCGCTCAGGCCATCCGCCTGGACTGCCAGGAAGACCACCAGGACCCCCGCCACGGTCAGAAGCACCAGGACCAGGGACGGCAGGACCTCGGCCAACCCCACCGGCAACCTCGCCTGATTCGCCAGCAGCAACGCCGCGCCGCAGAGCCCATGGGCCGCCAGCCAGCCGCGCAGGTGTCGGCAGTCCGTGCGCAGCAGCAACCCGATGAGTTTTCCGGAGCTGGGTCTGGCATCCGTCATCGTCTGCTTCTCCTTGCCGTCGTCGTGCGTGCCGCCTACCGCTGCGTGAACCGCCGCCGGACGGGGTCGTATCGGAAGGTGTCCGGATCCTGCTCCCGGAACCAGCTCAGTACGCAGCCGGGGTCGTGCAGTTCCCGGGGTTGCATGCCCGGGATGCGCACTCCCTGCCGGATGGCGTCGGTGGCGGCCCAATCGGTGCGCATTTCGCGTTCGTCGAGTTCGTGGAGGCGCCTGGCGATGTCCGCCGGGGCGTCGGCGCAACCGTGCCGCAGCGCCACCGCGTACACGTCCCTATTCAGGAGCTGGTACCGCTCCATCTGCCGGGGCCGGTTCGCCCAGATCCGCTGCACGCATGCGTCCAGTGCTTCCCGGAGGTCCGGGATCCGGAAGAGCACGTCGTAGCGGTCGACGGAGGGGGCCCTTTCGAACTCCTCCAGGAGCCTCGGGTAGACCACCGCGTTGCCGCTCCAGGCCAGCGCCCGGAAACACTCCAGCGCGAGGGGCCCCGGAACGAGCAGCAGCTTCTCCAGGGCCGGCCGGGCAGCCTCCAGCCAGCCGCGTTCGAGGACCACGACGAGGAGGTCCGGCAGGGAGGGCAATGCCTCGACGATCCCGTCGCGATGTTCCTCCCGCAGGCCGTCCGCCAGGGCGGCCAGGAGGGTCTGGCGGCTGAAACCCCGGGCGACCCGGGTCGCCTCGAGGAAGACGGGGAGATGAGCACCGGCGGTCTCTGCGAGGCGGAAGCAGAGGGTGTGGTCGCGGGGCAGGGGCCGCTCGTGGGCATCGAGGAGGCGGATCACGGCGAGCAGGTACCGCCCCACCTCGTCCCGGCTCGCCCCCGGCTCGGGGACGGGAAGCTCGGCAAAGCGGGCGTCGAGCTGACCTCGGGGAAGGCGTTCCCCCGCGCTGGCCACCGTCGCCGGCTCGTCGCCGGGCAGTCCGGGAACGCGGAAGGGACCCGTGCCGCAAGCCACCGTGAACCGGTCCGTGAAACGCTTGCGCAGCACGACCAGCTTCGCCGTCTCAAGGTCCTCCTCCGAAAGCGGCCGGAAGCCCGATGGGGCACTCCCCTGGAAGCCGCAACGCAACAGCACCCGGGGCCGCGAGGTGTGTCCCGCCAGGGTTGCACGGGGCACCAGGGAGTTGCCTTCCGGAAGAACCGCGACGGCACGTTCCGGCAGCCGCAGCAGCAACGCATGGGAGTAGCCGATGGGTGGGCCCGTCCCGGAGGTCTGCTGGCCGCGCGAACTCCAGAGTGTGAGCTGTTCAAGGCGGACAGCCAGGTTCACGCCCTCGCCGGAACGGTCCGCCGCGACCAACGTCCAGCGCGAGGCGCCGTCCACCAGGTCCGAACCCGGCGCCAGGGCCAACTCTCCCACCAACTCCCAGCGGAAGAGGATGGCCTCCATGGACCCGGAAAAGGAGACCACGTCCCCGGCCGCCGGGAGGCCGTCCTCGAAGGCCAGCCACCCGGCCGCGGCATCGGGGACGGCCGTCCCGCTCACGTGGTCGGCACGGAACAGCATGTTCCCGCCCAGGCAGGCGTTCCAGGCCTGCATCTCGCGTTGGCTGACGAAGCCGCCGCGCCAGCCCTGGATGGGGCCACGCGGGGCGGCGAAGGGCCTGACGACCCACCCACGGGTGCCGCCGGAAGCCAGCAGCCTGCCGCCTGTGCCGCGCCAGGCCACTTCGCAGGTCGACGGCAGCCCGGAGAGGTCCGGCGCGAGGTTGAGCGACACGCCTGGTGTGCCGCGGTGGGTCATGGCGCCGAAGCGGATGCCCGTGGGGGAGACCGCCGCCGTTCCCGCCCGCAGGGGCATCGGTTCCACTCCGCCGGCCCCGGGCGCGACGGCGAAGGGGTACCACGGCCAGACCAGGAGGATCGCGCTGACGGCCCCTTCCAGGACCACGACGCCGGCGGCCCGGCGTCCGAATCCCCAGCGTTCCCGCACGGCGTGGCGGCAAAGGAGGGCGAGTCCTGCGACCAACATCGTCGCCGCGGCCAGCAGCCTGCCGGGCTCATCCAGTTCCGGTTCGGGGATATGCCACGGTCCGAGAAGGGCCACGGTTGCCACGGCCAGCCAGATCCCGGCCAGGGACAATCCCGAAGCCAGGAGACCGGCCGCAAACTGCTTCGGGTCGCGCCATAGCGACGCGAAAACGGCGTTGCCGGCGCAGAGCAGGGCGTGGACCACCAGGGTCTCCATCGCGGCCCGCAGGACCAGGCCCCCGTCGATCCCCGACGCGCCCAGGTAGACCACCTCCTGGACCACCCGCATGCCTACCACCAGGATGCCGATGTAGAGGAGCTTGCCCAGGAACCGATCCCGCGCGGGCACCGGCCGCGTCGCCAGGAACCCATCGCTGCGCGACGGCGAGTCCGTCAGCACCACGACCAGGCACAGGATCATCTCGAAAAGGAACAGCCACACCGGCAGCGAGGCCGCTCCCATGGCCCCCACCCGACCGGTGTACCCATGCCGGTCGCAGGTGAATTCCCCAAACCAGCCCAGGTTCGTGCCCAGGTCCAGGAGCAGGAATCCCAGCCAGAGCCCCAGCGGGACTCGGGTCAAGTGCACGTCCTTGCGCAGTTGGTTCCATGCCAGGCGCATCAGTGGGTCCCTCCGCAACCGCCATTGCCATGGAGGCCGTCCAGCTTGTAGGAACGGGCCAGGGCGACGAAGATCTCCCGCAGCGGCATGGGGGCGGCGTGGTGCTGGCGCGCCCCGGGCACGTGGGCAGCCAGTGCCGCGGTCAGGGCATCCGGGTCTCGGTACGCAGAGTCCACGAAACGGAGTGTCCGCACCGCCATCTCGGGATTGAGCCAGGTCGAAGGCAGGCCGGGAGGCAGGGGAGCACTCTCATCCAGGACGACCTCGACGCGGCGGAAGCGGGCCTGGAGGGCCTCGGTGGTCTCGGCCAGACGCAACCGGCCCCGGTCCAGGATGGCAACCCTGTCGGCAAGGCGCTCGACCTCGTCGATGTCGTGGGACGAGATGAAGACGCTCCAGCCCTCGTCCTCCGTCAGCTCGAGCAGTCCGCGGATGAACTCGTCCCGCACCAGGGGGTCCAGCCCGGTGAAGGGCTCATCCAGCACCACCAGCCCGGGCCGGTACGCCAGGCTCGAGAGCAGGGCCGCCTTCATCCGCATGCCCCGCGACAGGGCCCCGAGTTTGGTGCATCCGGGCAGGTCGAACTGCAGCCGCAGCTTCGCCTCGAAGCCGGCATCCCAACTGGGGTACATGGCCCGGCAGTAGGCCAGGAAACCGTCCACCGTCATCCACAGGGGCAACTCCTGGTTCTCGGAGACGTAGCCGATGCGGCAGAACTGCGCCGGACCGAGGCAACGCGAGTCGCAACCCAGCACGCGGATGGTGCCCGAATCCGGGGCCAGGATGTTCAATACGCACTTGATCGTCGTGGTCTTGCCGGCGCCGTTGGGCCCCAGGAATGCCGTGATGGCGCCCTCGGGCACATCCAGATCGAGGCCTTCCACGGCCACCGTCCGGCGGAAGGTCTTGCGCAGCCCGCGAATCTCGATGATCGGATCCATCGCCGTCCCCTTTGGTCTCGATTTGCCGCTCACCGGTTGCTCCGTCGCCCCGTGCGCACTTCACCGCAGCCCCCGGAACCCCGTCTCCTCCGCCGTCCGCTGCACGACCTCCACCACGTCCGCCAGAACCAACCCGAGATCCCCCGCCTCACGCAGCAGGTCCCGACAGCGCGGACGCAACTGCCGCAGACGATCCCCCCGCGAAGGCAACGCCGGAACCGTCACCACCATCCCGATCCCCGGACGGCTCACCAGGTAACCGTCTTCCTTCAGCTGCCTCACCACCTTGTGCGCCGTGGTCGGACTGATGCGCAATTCCTGCCCCAACGCCCGAACCGACGGAAACAGGTCCCCGGCCGACAACTGACCCGTCAGTACCGCCTTCCGTACCGCCTGCACCAACTGGTCCGAAACCGGTACCCCATCCTCAATCTCAACATGAAAGGGAAGCATGCCATCGGCCCTCAGTGTGCCATCTGTACCAACAATACTGATACACCTGGCACTTGTCAAGGGGTGGGGCGGAAAAAAAAACGGGAGGGGGGGGCTTCCGGTTCTGCGGACCGTCCCACGGCTGGACGTCTCGGAACTGCTACAGATCTCGTTGCGCGATAAGGACTATGGACAATGGACCATGGACTATGGACCTTTGGACAGCGATGA
>JAFGRS010000695.1 GCA_016935045.1 Lentisphaeria bacterium
CCCGCGAATGCCCGCGCGGCCGCGAGCGTTCCATCCCCCTGGAGCGCGAGCGTACCGCGAGCATCCCTACGTTGACTGAGGCCTTACGACGAGGGTTGGGGCGCCGGAGCGAGCCACCAGGAGGAGCGCAGCCACGGGGGGCCCCGGGGGGCCGGTGGTCAGCGGGGCACGGCGGCCTCCACGGTCCGGGCATCCTGGCGGTCAGTGGTCACAGACATTCTGCCCTGTCTGCAGCGTGCCGTCGAGGTACGAGGCGACGACCTCCTCGGGTGTCCGGGACGGGGCGCCGACCACCACGCGGATGCCGTTCTCGGAGAAAAGCTCCTGGGCCCGCTGGCCCATGCCTCCCGCGAGGATCACCTCGGCGCCTGCGTCCCGTTGCTTCAGGAGCGGCTCGAAGGCGACAGCGAATGCCCGAGCGGCGGGACTCTCCGCCAGCGAATCCAGCAACAGCGCGCCGTTGACGTTGTACTTCATGGGGCCGCGCCAGATCACGGCATCGACGGCACTGTCCAGCAGCAGGCCGACCGAGACGACCGAGAGGTGTTTTCCGACCCGGATCGGCGCGCTGCCGCCGGCGGCGTCAGAGCCGAGTCTCCGGTCCGCCAGTCCGAGCAGTTTGGGGATACTGGGCCCGTGCAGGTCCACGTCCAGCAGGCCGACTTCCCTGCCCGTCCGCGCCAGAAACATCGCCAGGTTGGCCGCAACCGTGCTCTTGCCGACGCCTCCCTTGCCGGACAATACCAGGATCTTCCGCCCGATCTGTTCCATCCGGGCTTCGAGATCGAGCTGTTCCTGCCTGCGGCCGGCCTCGTCCATTGGTTTCATCGTCATTCCCTGCATTGTCGTTGCGATTGCGCCGCAGAACCGGCTGCATGAGCCCGTCCAGAAAAGGGTCTGGCGCCGCCCTTTCCGGACAGGCTGTAGCAACAGGCATGCCAGCTTGAAGGCGCAGCGGACACATGGGGTCCAAAGAACTTTGGAGGATACGCATGCGCCCGCGCCGGGGCCTGCCGCGCCCGCGTCCCCGCGCGCTCCCGTGCCCGCGTCGACAGGTCCCTATTCGTGCATTGTGCGCGATTGCCGCCGGCGTCCCCGCCCGTCCGTGTCGGGCGTTTCGATGCCGAGGGTCCGGATCTTGCGGTACAGGGTGCTGACGTGGATGCCCAGGTCGCGGGCGGCCAGCCTGCGGTTTCCCCTGCGGCGCCGGAGTGCATCGAGAAGGGAGAACCTCTCGATACTCTCGAGGCTCATGGGTTGTCCGCCCGGGATGCCCTGTGCCGTCTTCGGCCGCAGCTCCGGGGGCAGGTGGTTGGGCTCGATCAACCCGGCTCGGCAGAGCACGAACGCCTGTTCGATGATGTTCTCGAGTTCGCGGACATTGCCGGGGTAGTCGTGCACCATGAGGCAGGCCAGGACATCGTCGGAAACACCGGCGATGTCCTTGCCCTGGAGATGGTTGAACTTGGCGATCAGGTGATCCACGAGAAGGGGGATATCTTCGCGCCGCTGCGCCAGGCGCGGCAGGTTGAGGTGAACGACGCGGATGCGGTAGTAGAGGTCCTCGCGGAAGATGCCTTCGCGCACCAACTCCTTCAGGTCCCTGTTCGTGGCCGCGATGACGCGGACGTCGACGGGAACCGCTCGGATGCTGCCCAGCGGCTCGATGGTGCGCTCCTGGAGCACCCGCAGCAGGCGCACCTGCATGGCGGGGGAGACGTCGCCGATCTCGTCGAGGAAGATCGTGCCGCCCTCGGCCAGGGCGAAACGGCCGGGTTTGTCACGCTTGGCGTCCGTGAACGCGCCTGCCTTGAAACCGAACAACTCACTCTCGAGCAGCGAGTCAGGCAGGGCCGCGCAGTTGACGGGCACGAAGGGCTTTCCCTTGCGGGGCGACAGATTGTGAATCGCGCGCGCAAACAGTTCCTTGCCCGTGCCGCTGGGGCCCTCGATCAGCACCGTCGAGGGACTCGCGGAGATCTGCGGCAGGATCTCGAAGAGCTGCACCATGGCAGGGCTACGGCCGATGATGTCCTCGAAGCTGTAGCGCGCCCGCAGTTCCTTGCGCAACTCCTCGACCTGCGTCAAGTCCTGAAAGGTCTCGACCCCGCCGGCGATGTCGCCGGCCTCGTCCCGCAGCAGTGCCGTGGCGATGCGGATCGGGATCCTCTGGCCGCGCTGGTTGACAATGTGCGCCGTGGCGTCGACAACCGGCAGACCCCCGTCGATGGTCCGTCGCAAGGCGCATTTCCGCTCGCAGATGCTGGCCCGGAATACCTCCGAACAGCGGCTCCCCAAGGCCTGGGCTCGCGGTACCCCGGTGATCCGCTCCGCGGCACGGTTGAAGGAGGTGATCCGCCACTCCCGGTCCACCGTGAATACACCTTCATTGATCGAATCCAGAATGGTGGCCTCCCGCCCACAGACCTCCTGCCCGTCTTGACCTGTCCTCTGCGCCATCACCAACCACTCCCTGCCATGCAGCGGCCCGGACGAAGCCCCGATCGGCACCGGAACCGGCCGCCCGGGCCCCTGGGGCGCATCCCATAATCGCGCACTTTGCGACTTTGTCTTTCCTTTAGCATACTCTATTGCACGATTATTGCCAGTTCTCACGGGCTCCCGCCGCGTTGCGGGGGCGGTCGGGCTGCCCGGCGATCTCGAAGGGAACTCCGGCGGCAGCGCGAGGTTTGCCGCGAGGGGATGGGGCGGTTGGAGGGCAGGGGAGGGGGGGGGTGCAGCGGGAGTTTGGATCTGGCACGTTCCATGCTGGGTGGAAGACATGATGAAAGTCGCCATACCCCATTGGCAGGGCCGCGTCAGTCCGGTGTTCGACGTAGCCGGCAGGGTTTTGCTTGCCGATGTCGATGCGGGTGGGGTACGGAGCCGCCATGAGGTCGTGCTGACCGACGAGGACCCTCAGGGGCGGGCCGCATCGTTGGCGGCCACAGGGGCCCGGGTACTGATCTGCGGCGCCATCTCGTGGCCGCTTGAGATGGCCTTGTCCGCCGCGGGGATCGAGGTGATTCCTCAGATCTGCGGGGACGTCGAAGCTGTGCTTGCGGGCTTTCTGAACGGCGGCTTGGCCCGGGGCGGTTTTCTGATGCCTGGCTGTTGCGGCAGGCGGCGCCGGTTTCGGGGGCGGCATGGCCGTGGCGGCTGGTAGGCGGGTACTCACAGGCAGGGCCGGCACGGTGCCGGCCCAAGGCAGGAACGCAGCGAAAGGAGGCGAGTCATGCCACGTGGAGATGGAACAGGACCCATGGGATTCGGACCGATGACGGGCCGCGCGGCGGGGTACTGCGCGGGGTACCCGGTCCCCGGCTACATGAACCCGGTTCCCGGACGCGGCGCCTGGGGCGGCGGCTGGGGCCGCGGCTTCGGCTTCGGCCGCGGCCTGGGGTTGGGCTTCCGCGGTGGTCGCGGGCGCGGCTGGGGCGGCTGGTGGGGTGCGGCGCCGTACACTGCCGGAGCCTACGTTCCGGCGCCGTACGGGGCTGCGCCCTTCGCGGGCCCCACTCCGGAGCAGGAACGTGACGGGTTGCAGGGCCAGGCCGAGTACCTCGAGGATGCCCTGGAAGGGATCCGCAAGCGGATCGCCGAACTGGAACAGTCCAAGGCCGAGAAGAAGTAGGCGGTCCGGACGGCGCTTGGTGAGCCGGGTCCGGCCCCCGCGGGCCGGCGGAATGCCGGGCCGGTTGCCCACCGGTCAATGTCCGCCGGCCCGCCTGTTTCGGAAGGTTGCACGAAGGAGACTGCACATGCCACGCGGAGATGGTACAGGACCCCGGGGCCAGGGCCCGGGCACGGGACGCGGTCAGGGAATGGGCCGCGGTCAGGGAATGGGCCGGATGGGTGGACTCGGCCTTGGCGCAGGCGGCAACTGCGTCTGCCCGGGCTGCGGGAAACGGGTGCCGCACGAGCGCAGCACGCCCTGCACCCAGCGCAGATGCCCGGCCTGTGGTGCGGCCATGACGAGGGAGCAGTAGCCGATGCGCTGCGAACTCAGCCAGTGAATTCCGTCCTGCGATGAGCGCCACACACTACAACCACCTTTTCGGTCCGGTGCCTTCGCGACGCCTGGGGCGGTCCCTCGGGGTCGATCTGACGCCCTTCAAGACGTGCAGCTTCGACTGCATCTTCTGCCAGTTGGGGCGAACGACGAGGAAGACGGTCGAGCGCCGTGAGTACGTGCCCGTCAACGAGGTGATTGCGGAACTCGAAACCTGGCTCGGGACGGGAGGCACGGCCGATTACATTACCCTGGCCGGCAGCGGGGAGCCGACCCTTAACTCCGGTTTCGGCCGGGTCATCGAGTTTGCCCGCGATGCCGGCGGCATTCCCGTGGCTCTGCTGACCAACGGCTCCCTGCTTGCCGACCCCGAGGTGCGTGCCCAGGCAGCCCGGGCGAATGTCGTCAAGGTGTCGCTGAGCGCCTGGGACGCGTCTTCCCTGGAGCACATCAACCGCCCCGATCCGAGTATCGGGTTCAAGGGCCTGATCGAGGGTCAGTGGCTCTTCCGCAATGAGTTCCAGGGCGAGTTGTGGATGGAGGTGTTCCTGGTCTGGGGCGCCAACAGCACGCCGAAGGACGTACGCGGGATCGCCGACTTGGTGCGGGCCATCGGACCGGACAAGGTGCAGCTCAACACCGCGGTGCGGCCCCCCTGCGAGGAGTACGCGCACCCGGTTCCCGAAGAGCAGTTGCAGGAGCTGGCCAGGCTCTTCGAGCCGACGGCGGAGGTGATCGCGGAATACAGCAGTGATTCCTCCGCCAGGGTCCACGCCACCGAAGTGGACATTCTCGACACGCTCGAACGCAGGCCCTGCACCCTGGACCAGCTCTGCGCCGTCTTTGGCCTGCACCGGAACGAAGCCACGAAGTATGTCGGCAAACTGATGCGGATGGGCAGGATCGTCCAGCACCGCAGGGCAGGGGGAGTATACTACGCCGGCGTTCACCGCGGGGATTCCTGACTATGCCTACGTACGAATACGAATGTCGTGCATGCCGCCATCGCTTCGAACGCTTTCAGAGCATGACGGACGAGCCCTTGCGGGAATGCCCGGAATGCGGCGGCGCGTTGCGGAGGCTGATTGGCCCGGGCAGTGGGATCCTCTTCAAGGGATCGGGGTCCGGCGCCACGGCAGCGCGGGGGGCCGGACTCGGAACGGGCTGCGACCGGGACCGCCCCTGCTGTGGACGGGATGCCCCGTGCGAGCGCAGCCCGCGATGGTCGTGAGCAGTGCGAGACCCTGGGCACAGCCGTCGCAGGCCGTGCCGCCGCGCCAAAGGACACGGACGAATGGTCATTACGATTGCAAGCGGAAAAGGCGGTACGGGCAAGACCACGTTCGCCGTGAACCTGGCATACGCGCTCGCCGGGCGCGAACAGGGCGTCCCTCCGGCCGGGCGCAGGCGCGTCCGGCTGCTGGACTGCGACGTCGAGGAGCCGAACGACCACCTCTTCGTCTGCCCGGAGTTCAGCGAGGAAACCGCGGTGACGGTCCCCAAGCCGGTCTGGGACCCGGCGAAATGCACGGCCTGCGGCAAGTGCGCCGAGGCGTGCCACTACAACGCCATCGCGCTCGTGAAGGGGAAGGTGTTGATTTTCAACGAGCTGTGCCATTCCTGCGGGGTGTGTTCCTACGTCTGTCCGGAGGGTGCGCTCGCGGAGCGCGCGGTCGAGATCGGCAAGGTCCAGGCCGCGCCGGGCCACGAGCCCTTCCTCTTTGCCCACGGACTGCTGAACGTCGGTGAGGCCCTGGCGCCGAACGTAGTGCGGGCCGTCAAGCGGTATGTCGATCCCGACGCGGTCAATATCCTGGACGCCTCGCCCGGAACGGCCTGTCCCGTGGTGGAGTCGGTGCGGGGCGCGGACGCGGCGCTGCTGGTGACCGAGCCGACGCCGTTCGGGCTCAACGATCTCAAGCTGGCCGTCGGGCTGACGCTGAAACTGGGCGTGCCAACCGGGATCATCGTCAACCGCTCCGACGGACAGGACCGCCTGATCGCGGACTATGCCGCCGACGTCGGCTTGCCGATCGCGGGCCGCATTCCCTTCCGGCGCGACTACGCGGAGGCGTATGCCGAAGGCGGCATCCTGGTCGAACGCTTCCCCGAACTGCGCCGGAACCTGCTGCACATCTACGACGCCCTGGCGACCGCCCGGCCACCCGAACCGGCCGAGGAGATCTTCGTGCTGAGCACGGGGCAGGCGGTCGCCTTCGAGAAGGGCAGCGCAGCCGGCTACAAGGAGATTACGGTCATCAGCGGCAAAGGCGGGACCGGGAAGACCACGGTGACCGCATGCCTGGCCCAACTCGCGCAACACAAGATCCTGGCCGACAACGACGTGGACGCCGCCGACCTGCATTTGCTCCTGGTGCCCACCGTACACGAAGGACACGATTTCAGCGGCGGAGCCAAAGCCCGCATCGATGCGGACATCTGCACTGGCTGTGGGGAATGTGCCGCGGCCTGTCACTTCGACGCCATCTTCGAAGATCGTGCCGCCCATCCCCAGGGGACTGTCGTCTACCGTGTCGAGTCGCTGGCCTGCGAGGGTTGCGGGTTGTGTCCGCTGGTCTGTCCGGTGGCTGCCATCCGCACCGGGAGGAACGTCACCGGGCGCTGGTACGTCTCGGGCACCGCCTACGGTCCGATGGTGCATGCCCGGCTGGGGATTGCCGAGGAGAACTCCGGCCGGCTCGTCGCCCAGGTCCGCGGCCGTGCGGCAGAACTGGCGGCTGAACTCGGACAGGAACGGATCCTGGGTGATGGTCCGCCGGGCACCGGCTGTCCGGTGATCGCGTCGGTCTCGGGTACGGACCTGGTGGTGATCGTCACGGAGCCGACGGTGTCCGGGGTCCACGACATGGAGCGGGTCATGCAGTTGGCGGATCACTTCCGCGTGCCGACCGTCGTGGTGATCAACAAGGCCGATCTGAATGCGGCCCAGGCGGGACGCATCGAGACGATCGCGGCGGCGCACGGCTCGCGGGTGATCGGCCGCATCCCCTTTGACCGCGCCGTGAACGATGCGCTGATGGCGGGCAAGACCGTGATCGCCTACGGCCAAACCCCGGCCGCGGACGCGATTAGGGAGGTCTGGAAACACCTTCAAGATACGCTCGCGAACGCACTCTGAAGAACAAGAACCGGGACCCACAACAGGAGACACGATCATGCGCATCGCCGTAACCGCTCGAGGCAGGACACTCGATGACCAGGTCGAACCACGATTCGGCCGCTGTCCCTACTTCCTCTTGGTCGATACCGACACGCTGGACACCGAGGCCATCGAAAACCCGAACCTGGCCCTGGGCGGTGGCGCGGGCATCCAGTCGGCGCAGTTGATGGCCGAACACGATGCCAAGGTGGTCCTGACGGGGAACTGCGGACCGAATGCGTACCAGACACTCACTGCCGCGGATATCGAGGTCGTCGTCGGCGTGAGCGGCACGGTTCGTGAGGCTGTCCAGCGCTTCCGGTCCGGCGCCTTCGCATCCACGCAGGTGCCCAACGTGGCAAGTCACTTCGGCATGGGCGCCGCAACACAACCACCGGGGCCCGGCATGACGGGAGGTGTGGACATGGGACGCGGTATGGGCATGGGCGGCGGCCGCGGCATGGGTGGCGGTCGCGGCATGGGTGGCGGTCGCGGCATGGGTGGCGGTCGCGGCATGGGCATGGGCGGCCGCGGCATGGGCATGGGCGGCGGCGTGCCGATCCCGGTGGCCGGGGCCGGCATGGCGCCGACCGGCAAGGTCAAGCGCCGGCTGGTCGCCGTCGTGGATGGGCCCGCATGTACGGGCTGCGGCGTGTGTGTCGACGCGTGCCCGGTCGAGGCCATCACAATCGACAGGATCGCCGTCGTCGACGCGAACACCTGCACGGGGTGCGGACAGTGCGTCACCGAGTGTCCCGAGGATGCCTTGGCGCTCAAGAAGGGGTGAACAGACCCCGCAGTCCCCGGCGACCCGGCATCGCCGCTCGGAGAGCGCCTCCCACCCTGGGGCCCGCGGTTCCCGGCGGTGGGCCGAACGGACGCCGGTGCGGCGGGGAATCGCCGCTTCCAGGTGGGACGGCGCGGAGATGGGCGTTCCGGTTGCGCGTGCGGGTGAGTTGTGGA
>JAFGRS010000098.1 GCA_016935045.1 Lentisphaeria bacterium
ACAGGTTCGCAGTGCCAATCTGTCTGTTCGCCACACAGTTGAGCCGGCTTGACGGGGGATTGCCGGTGATCGCATTTGATCTCGCTTCTGAACGGCTTGCACTGGCACTCGAGCTCGGGGCGGACTATGTCTTATCGCCCGTGGCCTGGACGGCGGGCGCAGTCTCGGGCCGAAGACAGAGGCTCTCCATAAACTGCCTCTCCGGAAGCCAGTGGAGTCGCCATGAGAACCTGGCGGGTTGCCGTGATCGACCACTACCGGAACCGTTCGCGCGGCGGACACGGGACGCACGTGGCCTTCGCGGGACTGCCGAACGTGGAGATCGTGGCGGCCGCCGATCCGGACGAAGAGAGTCGCCAGGCAACGCGGCACGAGACCGGTGCGCCCCGGTCGTATGCCGACTGGGGCGAGCTGCTGGACCGGGAGAATCCGGACATTGTGTGCGTCTGCTCGCGTCTGCCGACCCAGCACTTGGATGTGGTCGTGGGTGCGGCCGAAGCGGGCTGTCACGTCTACTGCGAGAAGCCGCTTGCGGTCAGCCTGGCCGACGCGGACCGCATGATCGAGGCGGCGGATACGGTCGGCGTCCGGCTGGCCGTGGCACATTTGGGCCGGTATGCGGCGGTGTTCCAAGCGCTCCGTGAGTTGATCCGCAGCGGCGGCATCGGCCGGCCGTTGTCGGTGTTCTGCCGCGGCAAGGAGGACGAGCGCGGCGGCGGCGAGGACATGCTCGTTCTGGGGTCTCACCTGCTGGATCTGGCCCGCCTCTTCTTTGGCGACCCCCAGTGGGTCTTCGGCCACGTGACGGTCGAAGGCCGCGATTTCACGCGGGCCGACACCTGCGACCCCACCGAGCCCGTGGGGTGTGTGGGCGGTGATGGGATCACGGCCCTGTACGGTTTCGCGGACGGCGTTCGCGGCCAATTCGAGAGCCGGCGAGGCCTGTACGAAGGCGGCGAACCTCGCATGGGCATCACGGTGGTTGGCTCCGAAGCAACGCTGTCGGTCCGCTTCGACAACGACCGGCGCCTGCGCCTCCGTCGGAGTCGGCGCCCCATGGAAGAGGGCGGGCCCTTCGAGATCATCCCCACCTCCCCGCAGCCGGCTCCACCGGGAGCCGAGCCCCTGCACGCGACCACGGGGGCGCAGGGCTACTTCGCCCGGAACAACCGGCAAGCGGCCCTCGATCTGTTGGATGCGATCGCGGAGTGGCGCGATCCCCTGGCCAGTGGACGCGATGCCCGCTGGTCCCTGGAGATGATCCACGGCGTCTACGTGTCCCATCTCGAACGCCGCGCCGTACCCCTTCCGTTGATCGACCGACGACACCCCTTGGAGAAGAATGCAGCAGCAGAATAGCGGTCGCCCGTTCCCTGGAGAACCCCCCATGCAGTTGACAAACAACGTCGCGATCGTGACCGGCGCCGCCGGAGCCATTGGCCGGGCGGTGGCCGCCAGGCTGGCGAAGGAGGGTGCGACCGTCGCTGTGGCCGACCTGAACCGGGCCGAGGCGGGGCGCGTCGCTGCCTCACTCACCGAAGCCGGGGCCGCGGCGCTCGCGCTCGAGCTGGACGTTTGCAGTCGCGACTCGATCAACGCGATGGTCGCCACCGTCATCGAAGCTTACGGCCGGATCGACGTACTGGTCAACAACGCCGGCGGCAGCGCCCGTCTCGTGAAGGGGGCGTACTGTCTGCTGCATGAGGCCGAGGAGAGGGTCATCGACAGCATGATCGACATCAACCTCAAAGGCCTCATCTTCTGCACGCGCGCGGTCCTGCGGCACATGGTCCCTCGGGGGCAGGGGCGGATCGTGAACATGGGCTCCATCACCGGTGTCCAGGGATCGGAGATGGTGGCGGACTACTCTGCCGCCAAAGGGGGAGTCATCGCCTTCACAAAGGCACTGGCAAAAGGCTATGGCCCCCTCGGCATCCGGGTCAACTGTGTCTCACCGGGGCTCGTTCCACGGCCCGAGGAGGATCCCGCCCGTGCGCTCCGCTCCAACTTCCTGCACAGAGTCTGCACCACGGAGGATGTGGCCAACCTGGTCGCCTTCCTCGTTTCCGAAGACGCAAGCTTCATCACGGGCCAGAACTGCGTGATCGACGGCGGCCGCAGCCTCGCACTCCACGGAGATCCGTGATGAACCACGGATGCACACGGATGCACACCGATTGGGGCACTATGGCCACAGGATTCGGGTGCCTGTGCCCAGAGTGGTGCGGGCGTCCCGCCTGCACGGCCACGAAAGACAGGCGAGACGCCTGTTCCACACTCCAAGTCCAGCCGAATCCTAAGGCCATAGGTGGCCAGCCGTCGTGCCGACACCCATGATTCAGGCTGCCGAAAGGGGAACCGACAGGCACGCCATTCTGGTTGTGGCCAACGGGGATCTTGTCTGGAGCCAGCTCCCGGGTCCCGTCCGCGGAGACGGGGAGATCCTCATCGACATCCGCGCGACCGCTCTGAACCGGGCCGACCTGCTGCAGCGCGACGGCAAGTATCCCCCGCCCCCCCGGGCTGGCCCGAGTGGATGGGCCTGGAAGCTGCCGGAGGAGCGGTGGAGTGTCTACGCACGCGACGGCGGCCGCCAACGGCTTCTACCAGGCCAAGGCCTTCGTCGATGCGCTGTGGCCGGCCGATGCCCCCGACTCGTGGAACATGGGCATCTTCGAAGAGGAATACGGGCGGAACCTGCGCGTCGAAGGCAACGCCGACCGCACCCACCTCAACGGCCGCCACGTCGCCAACCTGCACAAGCTCGTGCGCATGATGTACATGGCGCGCATGCCGTTCCTGCGGGGCGCCTGCCTCTGGACGCTGGGGATGAAGCAGGAGACCTACCAGCGCCCCGGGCAGCCCGAACCGGTGCGGCAGTACTCCCCCGGGTTCGGCCTGATTCTCTGTCCCTGGCGGCCCGCATCCCTCCCGAGCAGGCTCAGAGGGCCTGCTCACTGTACTTCCCGAGCAGGGCCGCGCCGCAGGCGCAGACGACGTAGACGGCGGCGAAGACGAGGAAGACATGCCGCACCTCGAAGGACAGACCCAGAACGGTCGAGGCAAGGGTCGCGAGGGCGATGCCAAGGTCGCGCCAGCCGTAGACAACCCCATACACCAGGGGCCGCCTCGCCTCGTCGGCCGCTCTGCCCACGATGGCCCCCGCCGCCACGGTCACGGTGCTGTTGAGGAATCCCAGCGTCAGAGCGGTGAAGGCCGCACTCCAGGGGGAAGCCACCACCACCCCCAGGAACAGCCCCATGGCGCCGGCAAGGAACGCGGTCACCAGAATCGGCGCCTGCCCGATGCGGTCGCTGAGGCTTCCCCCGGCCAGCGAGAGGAGCATCTGCGTGGCAGGGTAGAGCGACACGGTCAACCAGATCCATTCGCGGCCGTAGCGCTGTTCCACGAAACGGGCAAATGTCCCCAGGATCAGTCCATAGGCGAGGGCTGAGGCGAACTGAAGCAGGCCGGCGATCCGGGCCCGGGGGCGCGCCATGACCTGGGCCACGGCGCGGAGCGTGGGTCGGCAGCGCGGGCAGCGTTCCGTGACCGGGAGCAGGGTTGCGGTGAGGTTCCCCAGCAGCGTGAGGGCCGCGGCGGCGGCATACAGGAGCCAGAGCCTGGGTGTGGCGAGGGTCTGGTAGAGGATGCCCAGGAAAACAGCGCCGGCCAGCCATCCCGCGTGGGTGGAGGCGTAGAGGAAGCCCATGCCCGTGCCGTGGCGTCCGCCTGCCATGTCGCTGAGGCGCAGGATCCGCATCGAGGTCCCCGTCCACATCATGGCGGCGCCGGCGCCCCAGGCGAGGGCGGCAAGGATCAGGAGGGGGAAGGACTGCAGGCGAGGGGTCGCGGCCATGACCAGGGTGAATTGCAGGTATGCCAGTGAGCCCACCAGGGCGAAACGTCGGTCCGACCAGTTGGGGAAGAGCCTCAGGTTGAGGAGCCGGAAGGGGAGCATGGCCAGGTAGGTGCAGGCAATCACGGCGCCCCTCTGCGCCCCCGACCAGGGCGTCGTCCGGCCGAGGTAGCTCACGAGGTACGCCTGCTGGGCGCCGGCGCCCATGAAAATGAACAGGAACATGACCCCAAGGAGGTAAAGCTCCCGTTGGAACGCGGGGGGCGGTGGCGGCGCTCCCCCCGGGGCGTGGCAGGGCTCCACCCCGCGCCCGAGGGCCACGGCGTCGATACCGCGGACGCCATCGCTCGCGGGAGAGCTGTCTCGTGTCACGGGCGCCGGTCCTTTCCGCGGCTGTGCAACGTCGGGCTGCGGTGCGCGGACCCGGTACCATACCGCCGCGATCCCGGCTGCCCACCGTCGCGACTGCGGGCGCAGGGGTGTTTTCCGGCCGCTCCACCCGGTCAGGGATCGGGAGACGGCTCGGCGGCCGTCCCCCACGGACCGAGGGGTTCCCTGGGGAGCGTGCAGACGGGAGATGCCAGGGCGGATTGAGGGGCTACATTGCCATACCAGGACAACCTGGCCGGCCGTCTTTGTGCGCACCGGTACACAGCGCATCGGCGGGGAGAGGATCCAGGCCATGGAGCAGGCATGCCGTCGAACACGCCGCATCTTCCCGGCCCTGGTGGCCGTGGGGTGCGCCGCGGCGGCGTTTGAGCTGGGCAACGAGACCATCGGGCTGACCTTCGCTACGGAGACGGGGGGAGGGTTGTGCGGACTGCGCAACGGGGCCTGTGGGGTCGAGTTTCTCGATCTTCCGCCGGCTGCCGGGGCCTCCGTGTTGTCGCCCTGGCTGCTGGTGGTGCGGGGTCCTTCGGGTGGGATGGTCTCCCTGACGGCCGCCGACGCGGGGCACCTCGCACACCGCACTTCGGGGCGCCTGGCCGAACTGGTTTGGTCCGATGTGCGTCACCCCGATCTGGCCGGGTCTCTGGGGGTCACCGCAACGGTTTCCCTCGGCGGCACGACCGGCCGCACGCTCTGGGATCTGGCGGTTTCCGGCACGATGGAAGGGGTGCTCTGGGATGTCCATTTTCCACGCGTCATGGGCATTCGGGGTCCGCCGCACAACGCCATGGCCGTGCCGCAGTATCTGGGGCGCATCGTGCGCGATGCGGCGGCGCAGAAGACGGGTTATTCTCTGGACTATCCGCAGCCCGCATCGATGCAGTGGACCTGCTACTGGGGGACCCCGGATCGTCGTCTGCCCGTTCCCGAGGATTCCCCCGAAGGGGTGTATCCGGTCTGTGCCTGGAGGCCCGACGAGAGGGATGCGGCGGGCATTTACCTGGCCGCCGAAGACGGCGATGGCTGGCATAAACGCCTGGTGGCGGACGTGCGGGTCCTTCCCGGACGCGTGTGCTGGTGGATCGAGCACCTGCCCCCGCTGGCTGCCTGGCCACCCCCGGACGGCCCCGTGGAGTGCCGCTACGAGCTGCCTTACACCGTGGTTCTGGCGGCATACCGGGGGGACTGTCACGAAGCCGCGGCCCTCTACCGTTCCTGGGCTGTACGGCAGCCGTGGTGTCGTCGTGGTCCGGCGTGGACGTGGCCGGTGCAGTCTCCGGCGGCGGGCAGTGTCGAGCAGGCATTGTGGACGCCGTCCTGGTTTCGGGAGGTGGGGTTCTGGGCGAAATTCTACCACGAGCCGGCGAAGGTGCTGCCCGAGTGGGCGGCCTACCGGAAGTGGTTGCGGGTCCCCATGGCATCCCACTACTACCGCTACACGGTGGCGCGTTTCGACGACAACTATCCCGAGCCTCTTCCCGCGGACCCCTATCTGCTTCCCGGGATGCGCGCGGCGCGGGAGATGGGGATCCGCCCGCTGCCCTACATCAACGGGGTCATCTGGGATACCGACACGCAGAGCTGGCTGCGGGAGAACGGCCTGGCCGCGGCCATCAAGGACCCCGATGGCGCCTTCATCCCCTGGGATATCCACGGGGAGATCTTCGCCCACATGTGCCCCGTGGAACCGTGGCGGGCGAAGATGCGGGAGACCACCCGCAAGCTGGTGTGGGAACAGGGCATGAGCGGCGTCTATCTCGATTGCCTGGCGGCAACCGCGGCCAAGCCCTGCCATGACCCCGCGCACGGGCATCCCCTGCGGGGGGGAGACTATCGGGCCAAGGGCAACCGGACACTGCTGCAGGCGCTGCGGCAGGACATCCGGCGTCTGACTCCCGATGCCTGCTTCTTCACGGAGGAGATTGGGGAGCAGTATCTGGATGTGATGGACGGGTTTCTGACCCTGGACCTGATGCGCTCCGCGAGCCGGCGGGGGGAGGAGGTCTTTCCGCTCTTCGGGGTTGTGTATCACCCCTTCACGCTGAACTTCGGCAGCGACGCCCAGATCGACCAGGACCCCGAGCGTTTCTGCCTGGAGGTGGGGACCCTCTTCACGTGGGGATGCGTCCCCCTCATCTCGGCGCCGGTTGCCGTGCCGCCGCGTCCCGGCGACCGGAACAGCGAGTTTCTGCGCGAGGTGGTGCAGGCGTATGCTCTGGCGGGGCGGAGGTTCCTGCAGGAGGGCCAGTGGGAACGTCTCGTCATCCGGCCTGCCGGCGCTCCCGGGGCCGGGGAGTCGGGGCTGGAACTGCGCACGGCCGAGCATCGGGTGAGGTATTCGAAACGGCGCGGCCAGGAGATCGCCTGGTCGGGACCGGCCGTGCTCGGCTCGGCCTGGCGGCGGGAGGATGCCCTGGGGATCGTCCTGGTGAATATCACCGACCGGCCGCAGAAGGCAGTGCTCACCTGGGGACCACAGGTCGCCGCCGGTTCCCGGGGGCAGACCATCCGGCAACTCTGGCCGGGGCTGAGCGAACGCTCGCTGGGGGACGGGCAGCTGGACCTGGATCTGGGGCCGGGCGGAGTGGCCATCCTGGCTTCGGAAACACCGGTTCCGGCCCCCGAGCGCCCGCAGCTGGACACCTGTGCCTGGGAGTTGATCACCGCCGAGGACGGGGCGTTCCCCGAGTTCCGGGGGCCTGCCGGTGGGCTCTGGGCCTGTTCCGATGCGCCGCTGCGGCACCGCTTCGAGGGTGAAGGGCCCTGTGCCGTCACGGCCCTGGGAACAGACCGGGACGGCAGGATGGTACCGCGCCGGGGCCGCACGGCCGCAGTGACCGGGGCGGCCGCGGAGGGCACTGGATTGCCGCGCCGCCACGACGAACAACCCTTCCTGCTGTTGCGGCCGCTGCCGCACAACGTGGCTGCCGACACGGCCGCCGAGATCACGGTGCTGGGAGCCGACGAGGACTGGCTGCATTGCCGGGTTACGGGTGCCTGCACGATCCGCTTCGCCGAAAAAGGAATGCTGCTCCTGCGCCGGCCCGACGGCACGGTCACGAGTGTCGGCTCAGCCGCGGAAGCCCGTCTCGAGGGAACGGGGTCCGAGGTCGTGTTCCTGGCGCGGCGGACACAGGCCCTGGAGGCGCTGCCGCTGCGCTTTGCGGCGGCCGGCCTGGGCGGTGCGGAAGGCGAAGTCCTGCGCCGTTGTCTGCAACAGCTTTGGGACAGCCCCGACGCGGCCGGGACCGCACTCCTGTCCCGGGCTCTGGCGGCGGTTGTCGAAGCGGCCCGTGGCGTCCCCGCGCTCCTGGCTCCCGACGGGCCGGTCGTTCCCCTGGCTGCACGTGTCCGGTCGCTGGTGGACGTGTTGACGGGCAGCGAGGCGCATCTGTCGGCAGTGGACGACTGGCTCTCGCCGGGGCTGCCCAAGGATGTGTGGCTGCGCCCTGCGCCCGGGGGTGGCGCGCACACGTTGCAGTGGCTTGCATCGGGTCCCTGGGCAAACGATGCCGTGGTGCTGGAGCCGCTTGCGGCGCCGGGTGCGGTGGGTGCGCGCCTGCGGTTGGCGGCGCCGGACCATGTCGAACGCCTGCTGCCGCTGGCCGCCATCGAGCAACTCCCCTCCCCGGGAGGCCTCTGCGCGCGGGTATCCTTCGCCTGGTTCACGGTCAGCCGGCCGGTCCTGCTGGACGTCCCCGCCGCGGCGATCCCGGTCGTGGCCGGGCGTGCGGCGGAAGTCGAGGCCGTGCTCCGGAACGCCTCACCGGAAGAAGTCCTTCTGACCCCGGAGATGGTGCTTCCCGAGGGCTGGGAGGTGACCGTGCCGCGGGCGCCTGTGCGGCTCCCTCCTCTGGCCGTGCAGTCGACGCGGATCGGCTTCCGGGTACCGGGCAAGGCCAGGAGCGGGATGGTGTCGGTGTTCTGCCGGTATGCCTATGCGGAGGGGGCCGGGCATGACGTGCGCGCGGTGTTGCGGGTGGCGGTTCAGGACGAGTTGGGAATGCTGCTGAGTCCGAAGGCAGGGACGACGCAGCCCTCCCCGGCCCGCCTGAGGCGCGGCAACACCACCGTGTTCGCCATGAAGGAGGGAGAACGGGCAGAACTGACGGTCCGCAATGTCCGCGTCACGATCTACTCCGATCCCCTCCGGGTACAGGTCCTCGACAGCGATCTGCGTCCCGTGGCCGAACGCCGCATCGAGGTGGACGGCAGCGCCTCCATCGCCGTGCAGGCGGCGCGGGAAGGGCTGTATCGCGTCGTCCTCGACGCCGGCAGCGGCTCGGCGGAGATCGAGGCGGGTCCCCGGGTGGTCGCGGAGGAGGCCAGCCGGCGCTCGCCGCTGCACCTGTTCTGCAGTCCCGTCCAGCGTTGGTTCTATGTGCCGCGGGGGGCCTCCGGCTTCCGCATTGCCGTGCAGGACGGTGGCATCGGGGAAACCGCCCGCCTGCGCCTCGAGGCGCCGGGAGGGCGTGTCGCTTTCGAGGGGGACGGCGCCTGGAACGGCGGCGAGCATCCCGTGGCGGTCCTTGCGGGCGAGGATGGCGCGGTGTGGGCCTTGCACTGTCATCCGGTCCAGGACGTGAGCCTCTGGCTGGACGGCGATGTCTGCCCCTTCCTCAGCCCGGTCCCCGCGGAGGTCCCCGCGCCTCTGTGGGATATGGGTCACCCGTGAGCCGCCGGGCACGCTTCGCGTTCGAGAGGTGGGCATGGAGATGACGAACCGACGACGGACAAGGGCCGGAGCGGAACGGCAGTCATCGAGGAGGAGTCTTCCCATGGCAATCCTGGCACTGTTTCTGGGGGCGGTGTGTGCCGCCCGGGCCGGCGAAGGGCCTTCCGATCCGCGCACGGGGACCCCGGCGCAGGGGGCGGCAGCGGCAGGGACCGCGGATGGACGGTGGACGAACCTGCCCCACACGGACACCCCATTCACGCCCCGCACGTATCCCACCCTGGAGGCATGGAACCGGCGCCGGGAACACCTCCGCCGCCAGATCCTCTGGGCCGCCGGCCTGTGGCCCATGCCCGAGAAGACCCCCCTCAACGCGCGTGTGTTCGACCGCGTCGAGCACGCGGACTACAGCGTCGAGAAGGTGTACTTCGAAAGCCGTCCCGGCCTCTTCGTCACAGGCACCCTCTACCGCCCGAAGACTCTCCTGCCGGGGGGCCATCCCGGCGTCCTGAACCCCCATGGACACGCGGCCACCGGACGACTGCAGGACAACGACACCGCCTCCTACCAGGCACGCGGCATCACCTTTGCCAGGATGGGTTCCGTGGCCCTCCTGTGGGACATGGTGGACTACAACGACAGCGCCCTGCAGCTGTCCGGCAGCTACCAGGAGGAGTCCTACTGGCAGGTCCACAACCGGAGTTGGCCGCAGCGCCGGGACCGTCGGGCGCTGTGGAACGTCAACGCCCTCGGCGTACAGCTCTGGAACAGCATTCGGGCCCTGGATTTTCTCGCTTCGCTGCCGGAGGTGGACGCCGGGCGCCTGGGCTGCACGGGCGAATCGGGAGGCGGGACGCAGACGTTTCTGCTCTGCGCGGTGGAGGATCGGGTCAAGGTGGCCGCGCCGGTCTGCATGGTGTCCGCCTTCATGCAGGGAGGCTGCACCTGCGAAAACGCCCCGGGGCTTCGGCTCGACACCTGCAACGTGGATTTCGGGGCGATGATGGCCCCCCGGCCGCTCCTCCTGGTCAGCTCGACCCGGGACTGGACCCGACATACGGCCCGGGTCGAATACCCCGCCATCCGCGCGGTCTACGGACTCTTCGACGGCGAGGACCGTCTTGCCCACGTGTCCTTCGACGCCAATCACGGCTACAACCGCGACATGCGCAACGCGGTGTACCCCTGGTTCGCACGTTGGCTGTCCCTGCCCATTCCGGCCGATTTCCGCGAACCGGTCTACGAGCCGGAGCCAAAGGAAAACCTGTTGGTATTTGCGCGCTCCATTCCGGACCAGGCCATTCGGGACCATGAGGGACTGGTGGACGCGGTCGTCGCGGCCGCGGCTGGCCAGGTGGCGGCGGTCGTTCCCGCCACGGCGGAGGGCCGGGAGGCGAACCGGGCCCTGTTTGGGGAAGGTCTGCGGCTGTCGGCCGGGGTCGCTCCCTGTGCCCGGGATGACATCGAGTACGTGGCCCGAGGGGATGCGGCGCTGGACGGTCTGCGGGGGGAATCGGGCTTCCTCCGGGATGTGCGGCGCGACGTGCCGGTCCCGGTCTGGGTTTTCCGGCCCGCGGCGGCGGTGTCCCGGCGGACAGGGTGCGTGCTGCTGGTCCACGGGGGAGGGCGCGCGGCTCTGGCTTCCAGGTCGGAATGGGTGGGCCGCTGGCTTGCCCTTGGCCAGACCGTGTACGCCGTGGAGATCTTCGGGATCGGTGACGCGCGGCCCGCCGAGGAGACGGCCGGATCGAGGGGCAGTACCCGCTTCTTCACCACCTTCAACCGCACGGACGACGCGGAGAGGGTCTACGACCTCACCGTCGCCCTGGGCTATTGCCAGTGGCACGGCGCGGACGGCGCGCCCCCGGAGGCCGTCCACGCCATCGGCTTCGGCAAGGCGGGCCCATGGCTGGCGGTCGCCGGTGCGGTGCACCGCGCCGCGGGAGCCGAACCGGCGCCGATCCGGTTCGCCATCGATGCCAACCGCTTCCCCGCGGCGGCCGAGACGTCGTACCTGGAGGACCTGTTCCTTCCCGGCATCCTGCGGGCAGGGGGCCTGGCGAACGCCATCGCGCTGCTGGCGCCGAGCCCCCTCCTGCTGCACAACACGGGGGGAACCCTCGACACCTCACGGGCTGTCCTGGCCTACGAGGATACGGCCGCACGGCTGCAGGTCGACACGGCGCCGCGGAGCGACGAAGCGTGCCTCCGCTTCCTGGTCGGCCCCCCGACCGATCCGCCTGGCGGCTGACCCGCCGGCGTCGCCGCAGTCCGAGGGGGGGAGGCTCAGACGCCCTGATCCGGCGGAAAGAGGGCTGAAACCAACGCGCACGGAGGCGAATGGAGCCGGCGTTTCTGCCTGCTTTCGACAAAGGCCGGTCGTGTCCGTACCGCGGCGGGACAAAAAACGCCCCCCGTGGACCTGCCTGGAGGAGGAATGAACGATGCGGTGGACTTCGTCCGGGCGCCCTCCCCGTCTCTCCCCGGCACCCGGCGGAAGCGGCCGGCGACTACCAGCGTGACGGCCGTTCCCGGTCACCCCGAGGCTTTGCCTCGTTGACCGTCAGGGGCCGCCCTTCCAAGTCCTTGCCGCTCAGGGCGGCAATGGCCGCGTTGGCCTCGTCGGCGTTCGGCATCTCGACGAATCCGAATCCCCGGGAACGGCCCGTCTCACGGTCCGTGATGACCCTGGCAGACGCGACATCACCATGCTCGCCAAACAACTCACGCAGATCCTGGTCGGCCGTTGACCACGGCAGATTCCCAACATAGATGTTCACCAGAGACGCTCCTTCGTCCACATGACCCTTGTTGCCAACGACGTTGCCGCCACCATGACACATACCCACCCAGCCCCCATCAGAGGCGCGAATCGAACCATCCGGTCCGCGGCGCCCTGACAGTGGCGATCGGGGATCCGTGCCAAACATGCAAACAGTACCCCCAATCCGGCGCGGGGTCAAGCAGGACCGCACGGCCCGGGGTTGGCGGTGGCGCCGCGGGCCAGGCGGGGCCCCGTGCACCCCGCCTCCTCGTCCGGCAGGAGCAGCATGCAGTCCCCGTAGCTGTAGAAGCGGAAGCCTTCCCGGACGGCGAGTCGGTAGGCAGCCATCACATGCGGGACCGTGCTGAAGCCGCAGACGAGCATCAGCAGGGTGGACCTGGGCAGGTGGAAATTGGTCAGCAGGCCGTCGCAGACGACCGGTTCCCAAGGCGGCCGCAGGAACAGGCGGGTACGGCCGCATCCGGGCCGCACGCGCTGTGTGGCCGGGTCGGCACAGGTCTCGAGCGTGCGCACGGTTGTGGTGCCGACGGCAATCACGCGGCCGCCCTGCTCCCGGGTGCCGTTGACCGCCCGGGCCGTTTCCTCGGGGAGTTCATAGGCCTCCTCGTGCATGACGTGTTCCTCGATGCGTTCGCTTTGGACGGGGCGAAAGGTGCCGGGGCCGACGTGGAGGGTCACATGGGCGACGCGCACGCCAAGCGCCTGCAGGCGTTCGAGCACGGACGGGGTGAAGTGCAGCCCGGCCGTCGGTGCCGCCACGGCGCCGGGCCGGACGGCGTAGACGGTCTGGTAGCGTTCCCGGTCCGCGGCGCAGGGCTCGCGACGAATGTAGGGGGGGAGCGGAATGCGGCCCGAGCGTTCGAGGAGACCCGAGACATCGGTGGTGTCGAAGAGCACCTCGAACAGACCGTCCCCGCCGCGGCCAGACACCGTGAAACCGCCCTCCGGCACGTCGTCGAGCACGATGCGGTCTCCCGGTCTCAGGCGGCGCCCCGGGCGCAGGAAGCAGTGCCAGCGCGCAGGGCCGACGGCCTCCACCAGGAGCGCCTCGATCCGTCCTCCGGAGGGTTGCCGCCGGCCCAGCAGCCGGGCTGCGAGAACGCGCGTGTCGTTGAGCACCAGGCAGTCTCCGGCACGCAGGAGGGAGGATATGTCGGTAAAACGGCCGCACTGGCAGTGACCACTGCCGCGGCGGAGCAGGAGCATGCGGGAGGCGTCGCGGGGTTCGCAGGGGAACTGGGCGATGCGTTCCGGGGGCAGGTCGTAGTCGAAATCGGAGAGCTTCATGGCGGCACGGGCCCTGGCCTGGCTGCTTCACCACGAAGCACACGAATGCTATCGCGCCGAACAGGTTGCATCCCCAATCCTCGCGCTGCACCCGGGCGTCGGGTGCTGCCGGGCGCCGGCACGGACCGGACCGCGAGGGGGCCCGGGAAGGGCTCAGGCGCGGCCACGGATGACGCGCTGCGCTTCGCGGCGGTCCTCCTGTTCCCGCAGGGTGTCCCGTCGGTCGTGAGTGGACCGACCGCGACACAGTCCGAGTTCGACTTTGATCAGACCGCGCGGGTTGATGTACACACGCAGGGGGATGAGCGTCAAGCCCTTGGCTTCCACGGCCTGGCGCAGGTGCCGGATTTCCCGTCGGTGCAGCAGCAGCCTGCGGTCGCGCCTGGGCGGGTGGTTGTTCCGGTTGCCCTGTTCGTAGGGGGCGATGTGGGCGCCCACCAGCCAGAGGCTGTTGCCATCGGGCCTGGCGTATGCTTCGGCGAGGGAAATGCCGTGCGCACGACAGGATTTCACTTCCGTGCCCGACAGCGCGATACCCGTCTCAATGCGCTCCAGGACGTGGTAGTCGTGGCGGGCCTTCCTGTTCTCGACCAAGACACTCATGGCCTCAACCGACGTCCACCATTGCCTTGAGTACCCCATCCCCGTAGGCGTCCACCAGGTCGAAGGCTTCCCGGGCCTTTTCCAGGGGGAATCGATGGGTGATCATGAAGGAGGGGTCCACAGCCCCCGAGACCACCATGTCGATGGCGGCCTGGACACAGCCGTTCTGGCGGCGCACATGCTGCAGGCAGATTTCGCGCCGGCGTCCCGTTTCGGCGGAGAAGCTGTAGCGGTCGAACTCGGGGATGCCGATGAGCATGAGTTTGCCGCCGGGTCTGAGGAGTTCCATGGCCTGGTCCAGCGCTTCCTGCCGGCCGCAGCATTCGAAGACGGCATCGAGGAGTTCGGGTTCGCGGGCGGTCACTTCGGCCACCACATCCTGCGTCTCCGGGTCGCCTGCCCAGGTCGCGCCATGCCGCAGCGCCAGGCGGCGCCGGGCGGCGATGGGTTCACTGGCGTAGACCGCCCGGGCGCCCCCCGCCAGGGCGGGAAGCAGAACACTGAAGCCGATGGGACCCATCCCCAGGATGCCGATGCGCGCCCCCGCCAGCGGGATCGAACGGCGTACCGCATAGACCCCGATGGACAGGGGTTCCACCAGGGCGGCCGTCCCGGCATCCATCTCCGCCGGCACGCGGAAGCAGCACTCCTCCGGCATCACCAGCATCTCCCCGAGGCAGCCCTCGATTTGCCCGGGACAGCCCAGGAAGACAAGGTTGCGGCAGGTATGGGGTCTGTCCGCAAGGCACTGGTCGCAGGCGTGGCAGGGCACGGCCGGGTCCACGGCCACCCGATCGCCGGGACGCAGATGCCGCACCCCGGGCCCCACCGCCTCGACCACCCCGGCCATCTCGTGTCCCACCGTGAAGGGGTACTGCACGACCTGACTGCCGATGCGTCCCGTGGTGTAGTAATGCACGTCGGAACCGCACACTCCCACCGCCACGACCCGCAGCAGCACATCGTCATCCCGCCGCATGGTCGGAACGGGGACGTCCGCCATCGCCATCTGCCGGATACCCGTGAGTCGGGATGCTCTCATCCGTATCTCTTCTCTCCGCCACAGTCCATCCTGGGCCCGGACCGATCCGTATCTGCATACCGGCCGGGACCCTGGCCCCGGTCCCTGCCACCAAATGTACCAATGTCATCCATCGCGCGGGGATGTCAAGAGAGT
>JAFGRS010000696.1 GCA_016935045.1 Lentisphaeria bacterium
GCACATCCCGTCCGGTCCCCAGAACTCGATGTCGTAGGTATTGTGGTGCGGTTCGCTGAGGATTCCGGTTCGCTGCGGGTCCCAGGTCTCGATGCAGTAGTCGAGACTGCGGCGCACCTGGGGCCACAGTTGCCGCAGCCAGTCCGTATCCCCCAGGATGCGCCATTCCCGGTGGACCTTCATGACGCCTCCGAGCTGGCCGTCGGCGGCGGCGTGGAAGGCATGGTCCGTCGGGCGGATCGGCAGGGAGGCGCGGAACTTCTGGTGGCCGCGCCCATCCTGACACTCGTGGAATTCCGTCTGGCGCAGGGAACGTTCCAGGTCCGGGAAGAGATGGGGCAGGGCCTGGGCGTAGTTCCAGACGTGGGTGCAGGACCCGTGACAGCAGCCGCTCGTGTCGCAGCAGCCTTCCCAGGCCCAGAAGCGCCCATCCTTCTGCCGCAGGCAGGTCGGGCTCTTGAGGATGGCGAGGTTCGCCGCCACCGCTTCCACGAGTTCGGCGGGAAGGTCCGTGTCGTAAAACGCCCGGCGGAAACGGACGGAGCGGCGCCGGAGTCCGTTCGCGGCCCGGTGCCAGTATGCGGCCAGGGCGTCGCCGTCAGCATAGCGGCCCGCATACCACGGCTCGTAGCAGGCTTTGCCGGCGGCCTCGTCGCAACACTCCTCCTCGCCGCCCAGCCGCAGGTTGCTGCGGGGGACGTACCAGCTCAGCAGCAGGCGCACGGTTCGGCGTTGGCCCGGCGGCAGACGCAGGGGGATGCTCAGGCTTGCCCCGGGGCTTGCCTCGCCTTGGGAGTAGGGGGCTCGGGCCTCGCAGCAGCCGTGCTGGACCCGGTCCCAGAGGATGGTCAGGGGATCGAACCAGCCTCCCCGGAACCAGGCCGCGTCGACGCGGACATCCTGGCCCGGGGCACTGACCCGGAAGGCGCCTTCCCGCCAAGGTTCCTCGACGGTTCCCGGCTGACACAACTCGAATCCACCCGGGACCACGCGCACGTGCGCTCCCGACTCCCGACCCACCGCCATGAAATTGCGCGCATGGCAGGAGTATACCGCTTCCACGGCCTCGCCCCGGCTGCGGTTGTGGAAGGTGAATTCGAGGGCCGCCACGGGCAGGCTGCTGTTGTCACTGTCTCCCGGGACAAAGGGGCTCCAGGCCCGGATCAGGACCCCGACCGGCATGTCGGGGTCGGAAAGTCTCACCTCGGCAAAGGGGAAACGGGCGCGGAACACGGCCCTGCGGAACCGCGGCAGACCGTAGTTTGTTCCCCCCAGGCCATTGGCGCTGCCGGGCGGACCGAACAGCTTCCAGCGCGGTACGGGACCCTCCACGACCCGAGCCGTCCCGGCGCCCGCCACACGCAGCGCCGAGAAGAACAGGGGATGATGGGTGACATCCGGACGGTGACGAACCGAAACGTGGGACAGGGCCCCCGTTCCCTCGATGCACACCATGCCCGCCCCGATGCCGCCCAGGGGAAACGCGATCCGATCCAGATGACGGCCGGAATACGAACCGTTGCGGCGGTGCACCCCGCTCTCCATGAGTCCTCCTCCTCCGACGCACCCCGGGAAGCGCAGTGCCCGGTCCACTGGGGTTCGCAGCGCGCGAGCACCTCGCCTGACCTAACCATGGACCACGAAGGGACACGACTGAACAGCAATGGGCGCAACGAGTTCAGGCACCCGGGACGGCAGACGGAGAATTCCCGCTGCGTCCCGGTCCAACGCCCCGCAACTCCTTCTCATTCGGGTGGATTCCCGTCCATCCGTGGTTCTCCCGTGCAGCGTTGGATTCCGACCGACCCCCATTTCCTGGTCCTTGCAGCGCAATGAGATGTGTAGCACTTCCGGGACGTCAGTCCACCTCGGCCTCGACCCCATCCTCCTCGAGCAGCAGGCGCAGCTTCTCCAGGGCCTGATTCTGAATCTGGCGGACGCGTTCGCGGGTACGGCCGATGGTCTGGCTGACCTCTTCGAGGGTACGGGGCCTTTCCCCGGTGAGGCCGAAACGCAGGGCAAGAATGGTGCGTTCCCGCTCATCGAGGCGGTCGATGAGCTTGAGCATATGCCGCAGGGTCTCCTCGTCCTGGACGATTTCATCCGGGGAGATGGTCTTCTCATCGGGGATGATGTCGCGGAACTCGCCGTCTTCCCCGTGCTGGATGGGATCGTGCAGGGAGATGGTGGTGGTCTTGCCCAGTCGGAGGCCGGTGACGGTCCGTTCGGTGAGGTTGACCTCCTTGGCGATCTCGTTGTCGGTGGGGTCCCTGCCGAGTTTCTCGGCCAGCTTGGTGCGGGCAGCCTGGATCTTGCTGATCTTGCTGGCGGACTGCACCGGGATCCGGATGGTCCGGGCCTGATTCGCCAGGGCCCGCCGCATGGACTGCTTGATCCACCAGGCGGCGTAACTGCTCAACTTGGCCCCCTTCGAGGGGTCGAACTTCTCCACCGCCCGCATGAGACCAATGTTGCCCTCCGAAATCAGATCCAGCAACGGCAGCCCCAACCCCTTGAAGTCGTGCGCGATCTTGACCACCAGACGCAGATTGCTCCGGATCAACTTGGCGCGGGCATCCCTGTCCCCAACCTTGATCCGGGCCGCAAGCTCCACTTCCTCTTCGGGCGTCACCAGGGGGTACTGCCCGATGTTCTGCATGTAGAGCTTCATCGTGTCATTGTCTGACAGCATGAGCGACGCGTCTCCTACGGTTTCGCAACACGACACCTGGAATCGGGCTTGCACCCAACTCGGGCAGGCATCCTGGAACCACCTGCCTCCTTCCCCATCCAACTGGCTCCAACGTGTTGCGAACACGGAACTAACGCCAAACAGACAAAACTGCAACAACCAAACCAAACTATAGCATTCCGGAGGCGATTTTCAACCCGAACCCGGCCCGCTGAATCCGTGCCCGGTCACAAGGCAATAACGTCCCACAGCGCCCTTCGATTGGGGAGACGGGAGCCGCGGGAGGACGGATTCGGCGTCTGTCGGGCCGGCAGGGGCCTGGCATGGACCCCGGCGCGCGATCCGTACACGGGGTCAGTCCGGGAGGGTGCCGACAAGGACCAGGAACAGCAGGCCCACGGGCAGGGCGACGATGAAACCCATGAAAAAGCCACCCACACAGCAGGAGGTGAAGGCGAGAAGACCCACGCCCAGGTTCTTCTTGCGCTTGCTGATCAGCAGGGACGGCAGGCCGCAGATCACCCCGGCCCCCAGCTTGTAGGGCAGTCCCGTGCTGTGCTTACGGGTCGTGGTGATCAGGGTCACGTAGCGCTGATCCTGCTTCGAGAGGCGGTCCCATGGGATGGCCAGGACCTTGTTGTCCTGCCGCTTGATGCGCACGATCCCGTTGCGGAAGTCAACGAATTCCGCCTCCATCCGGTTGCCGGAGACATCGGTCCACGTCCTCCCTGCAACGGTGTGGGCCCAGAGCATGGCCGTCAGAACGAGAACGGCAACCGCGCCGACGCCTGCTTTGCCATGCCGATGGACCATCACCCGCGCGCTCCCATCCGCCGCGACGACGCCACCAGGCCCCGCCCCTTCCCGACCCTCGCCGCATACATTACCACTGTACCCTCGGGAAGCGTCTCCCGCAAGCCCCTGTCCGGGCTCATGTCGGCAGGGGCCGGCCCGGGCGCCGAGCCGGGCAAAGCCGCCAGGCGCTTCCCCTCGTGATCGGCGCCGGCTGACGCACCATCCCCTGCTCCCTGTCCTGACTGGGCCAAGAGGCAGCCGTACCCCCCGCCCCCTCTCTGCCTTCTCTCCCCGGGTCCCCTGCACCCCCTGCCCCAGGATGGCGGCGGGGGGCGCTGTTTTCCGGCCATCCGCGGCGCCGGCGTCCGGAAAA
>JAFGRS010000099.1 GCA_016935045.1 Lentisphaeria bacterium
CCCGACCTACTGTGTTGCTCCGGCCGCCGAAGTGGTCGGGCGCGACACCCGGCCTTCTGCACTTGACGGCATGCCCATGCGGCATCATCGTGGGAACAGGTCCCGATTCGGCCGTGCACTCCCGGGCCAAAGGTCGTAGCATGACGTACCGTGGCGCCCATGCGGTGAACGCGGCTGTTGTCCTCGCTCCCGCTTCTGTCCGGGTGGCGCTGGCGGGGCGGGTGGTCGTCACGTTCGCGCTTCTCTCGCTGGGAGGGATCTCCATGCTGCCCTGCAGTGCTGCGCCTCGGCCCGGCGACGTCTTCCGCGAGTACACCTGGTTCCATCGGGGCGGCGATGCCGGCGAGGCGTTGCGCGTCGGCAAGCCCGGAATCGGTCCCGACTACGCCACGGAGAGCATTCGCCCGGGCTGGGATGTCGACCTGGACGGCCTCGTCCGGGCGGAGATGATCCTCGAGAAGATCCTCTGCCACGATGGCACCCGCGGCCTGGCCCTGCAGCTCAACCAGGGACCCTGGCTTGCGCTGCCGGAAGCCCCCGGCATCCCCGAACCGGCGGAAGCGTACCAGCACCACACCTATCCGGTCGTGCCGCTGGAACCGGCGGCGCTGCGCTGGGGCACGGAAAACACCTTCCGCCTGCGCGTTGCGCCCGAACACCCTTGGAAGTGGCCGCAGAACCTGGTCAATGGGGTGCACCTGAGGCTGTATTGCGACCCGGCCCGAAAGCCCGGCCCCACCGGGCAGCTCGAGGGGGTCCGCCCGGGCAGTCGGCTCGGCGCGCAGGTGACGCTGCGCTGCACCGCCGAGAGCCCCAACGGCCCCATCGCGTCCGTGGCCTACATCGCCTTCTGCACGGACGTCAACTTCGAGGGCGACGGCGTCTTTCGCCAGTGGCACGGCCACTACGACCACGGGCGCTTCGTAACCCCCCTCGGTACGGCGACCGCGGCCCCCTTCGAGGTCACCTGGGATACCTCCTGGCTCCCCGATCAGGCGGGGCCCATGCAGCTCTCCGCCAGGGTCACCGACGCCGCCGGCTTGACCGCCATGCTGGCCGCCGTCGGGGACCTCGCACTGGACCGGGACGAGGTCTCGGTCGAGTTGTGCGAACTCCGCGACGTGCCGCAGCGCTGGGTGACGCGCCGGGGAGAGTTGAGCGAGATCTTCCTCGTCCGCGGCGACCCCGCCAAGGCGGTGTCGGCTCAACTCGCATGGTGCAGTTGGAGCCCGGGCTACATGAACGGCATCGCCATCAACGGCGTCCCCGTGTTCGACCGGGAAGGGCCGAAATACCAGGCCTTCTGGCACCGGGTCACCCTCCGCGACGTCGCCATGCTCCGCGGCGGCGAGAACATCCTCACCACCGGCGAGACCCCGCGCCGCGACGGCCGCATGGTCCACGGCATGGAGGTCAACTGGCCCGGAATCATGGTCCTGGTGAAGTACCGGAAGTAGATCCGGTTTGGGTCTGTTGCCCGGTGGCTGTCCCTCGGGGGCAGGCCGGGACGACGTGTCACTCCCCCTGGGAAAGGTCCGCCTATGCCCCTCAGCCTCAATGTCCCCCCTACGGAATTCACGCGGGTGCCTGCCGAAGCCCTGCGGGCCTACAGCCAGGCACTCCTGGAGCGCCTGGGCATGCCGGATGACCATGCTGTTCTGCTGGCCAGGCTGCTCGTCGACTCGGACTTGCGCGGGGTGCACAGCCACGGCACCCGCCAGTTGCTCCGCTACGTGCGGGAGTGTCAGAACCGGGAGCTCAACCTCTTTCCCGACCTCCGCGTGGTCCACGAGACCCCGACGACCGCGGTCATCGACGGGGACGGCGGCCTCGGGTACTTCGCTGCCTGGCGGGCGACGGAGATGGCCCTTGACAAGGCCCAGAAGCTGGGACTCGGGGCAACCACGGCTCGGAACCACGGTCACTTCGGCGCCGCCGGGCATTACTCCCGGGAGTGCGCAAGGCGGGGCTGCATCGGTCTCGCGGCATCCGCCGTGCGGCACATGCCCTCCCCGGGCACAAGCATCTGGTGGGCGGCGTCGGCGCCGCCCATCAGCATCGCCATTCCGGCGGGCGACCAGCCCGGGATCGTGCCGGACATGGGGATCTACCTTACGGAGATCACGGCCGATACGCTGGGAGAGAGATTCGCCCTGCTGCCGGATGCCTTCACCAAGCTCCTGGGGTTTGCCGCCGTGACCCAGGTGCTGGGGGCGCATCTGCCCGGGATCTTCGACCATCCGCCGCCCGACCAGCGTCCCCATGCGGCCGCCAACCAAGGAACGTTCGTGCTCGCCATCCGCATTGACAGCTTCCTGCCCATGGAGGAGTTCCGGCGCAGCGTCGAGAACTTCGTCCGCGAAGCCAGGAACATGGTCCCATTCCCAGGTCAGCGCCAGGCGGAACTCCCGGGCGGGATGGAGTGGGAGAGGGAACGCGCGTACGCGCGGGACGGCATCCCGGTCTCCGCGGCGCACCGGGGGACACTTGACCAGGCCGCGGAAGCATGCCACTGCCCTGCGCTGGACGAATGGATGCGGCAGCAGTCGCCCGTGCCTCCGCCGCTGGGACGCGCGGCCTGAGACGGGCGCACGGATCCCGAGATGCGCCACCCCCCCCGATGGCCACGTTCCCGTCGCCCATATCCCGACGCTGCTATGTCTCTCCCCTGCGTTGGCTGAGGACTGCCCGGGCGGCCTGCCGCACGCCCGTCGGTCCGTCTCCGTGCCGCTGCTGGCACATATCCCGGGACGTGCAGAGGGTTGCGATACGGGTAGCGGCAGCAGGGGCCCATCGCCGCCCCCTCACGCCCTGCCGTGGGGTGACCGGTTCGGTTCCCTGGCGGGGTGTCGCCCCAGGAAGTGCTCGAGCACAACCACGTTCCAGAGGAACAGGCGCTCGTCGGTCGCACCCCGCCGATGGGAGTCGATGCGCCGTCTGATGAAGGCGTCGTCCAGGACCCCGTGCAGGTTCTCCAGACGGAACTCCCAGTCCCGGAACCACCGTGTCAAGGGCAGCCCGAACCCCTTCTTGGGACGCCTCAGGATGGCTCGCGGCAAGACCGGTTCCAGTGCCTGCCGGAGAAGTACCTTTGTCCTGCCGCGATGGTACTTGCCGGACGTCGGCAGACGGCGCACGAAATCCACGAGATCCGGGTCCAGGTACGGTGAGCGCACTTCCAGGGCATGCGCCATGCTGGCCCGGTCCACCTTGGTCAGGATGTCGTCCTGCAGATACAGCTTGATGTAGAACTGGATGGTCCTGTCGACCGGGTTCGGGGCGGGGCAGTTGTCCCAGGCCTCGATGGCTTCCGCATAGACCGCCTCGGGAGCGCAGGGAACGCCCAGCAGATCACCCACCTCGGCCGGGGTCAGGGGACTCATCCAGAGCGGGTTCCACAGGGCCGGCCGGAATTCGGGGGCCCGCAGGGCCCGGTTCAGGCGGAAGTCGAGGGACATGTTGCGCCCCGACACCGGCAGCCAGGATGCCGCCAGCCGGATGCCCATGTGCAGGGGCCGGGGGACCCAGCGCTGGTACAGCTCGGCCAGGCGCAGTGCCCGGAAGGGATCGTACCCCGCAAACAGCTCGTCCGCGCCGTCCCCACCCAGGGCCACCGTGACCCGGCGGCGCGTCTCCCGGCAGAGCACGTACGTCGGCAGCAGCGAGCAATCGCCCATCGGTTCATCCAGGGCCTCCAGCATGCGGTCGAGTTCCTCGCGCACCTGCCGGCAGGAGACCGTCGTGAGGTGATGCTCGGAACCGCAATGCTCCGCCGCGAGACGCGAGAACCCGGACTCGTCGAAGGAGGACTCCTCGAAACCGATGGAGAAGGTCTGCAGACGTCCCGGCCCGCCGTAGGCCTCCGCCGCCAGCGCCGCCACCGAGCTCGAATCGATCCCGCCGCTGAGGAGTACCCCAAGCGGGACATCCGCCTCCATCCGGCGCCGGACCGCCCGGGAGAGAAGCTCCCGCAGTTCCCCGGCACGGGCGGCGGTCTCGGCCGTCGTGAGGGGCGGGCCGGGCTCGGGTACGTACTCCCAGTAGCGCCGCACAAGGGGGATCCGGGAAGCCGCCTCCAGGATGAGATTGTGCCCCGCGGGCAGTTTGCGCACTTCGCCGTAGAGGCTGTGGGGCGCGGGGATGAACCCGTAGGCAAAGAACTTCTGCAGTGCCGGGACGCTCTGGGATGCCCGCAGCGCGCCGTGGCGCAGCAGGGCATGGAGTTCCGAGGCAAAGGCGAAGGTCTCCCCCTGCCGGCTGTAGTAGAGGGGCTTCTTGCCGAAGCGGTCCCGGCTCAGGAAAAGGCGTCCCTCCCGCGCGTCGTAGAGGGCGAAGGCCCACATGCCGTTGAGCCGTTCCGGCAGGGCCTCACCCCATTCGCGGTAACCGTGCAGGAGGACTTCCGTGTCGGCGTGGTCCGAGCGGAAGGCGTGACCCCGCTGTTCGAGAAACCGCCGCAGGGCCCGATGGTTGTAGATCTCGCCGTTGAACACCACCACGAGCTGCCCGTCCGCTGTCGCCATGGGCTGGCCGCCGCCCTCGTGGTCGAGCACGGACAGGCGGGCGTGCCCCAGCACCAGCCCCCGGGCCTCGTCCACGTGAAAACCCACCGCGTCCGGACCGCGGTGGCGAAGGGCATCGACCACCGCCCGAACGTCCGCGATGGACCCGTTTCCCAAATGCCCCGCAATCCCGCACATGCCACACCGTCAGTCCATGTTGACCGTACGCTCGATCTGATAGATGCTCTTGCGCTGCGACTCGTAGTAGGTGCGCACCATCAGCTCCGCCAGCAACCCCATCAGAATCGACATGAATCCCACCACGAACAGCAGCACAACCAGCTCCGGCAGCGGCGTCTCGATGAACGTCTTTCCCCCCCAGAATTTGTAGTAGACCATCAGACCGAAGCAGAGGATGGAGGCGGCCATGCTCGCCAGGCCGAAACCGCCGAACACGTAGATGGGCTTCTGCGAGTAGTCCGTCAGGAACTTCACCACGATCAGGTCGAGGATCACCTTGAGTGTCCGTTCCAGTCCGTACTTCGAGCGGCCCCTCAGGCGCGGGTGGTGGCGCACGGGGATCTCGGTCACGCGCGCCCCCTGCCAGGAGGCGTAGATGGGAATGAAGCGGTGCATCTCGCCGTACAGCTTCACGTCGCGGATCACATCGCGGCGATACGCTTTCAGGGTGCAGCCGTAGTCCTTCAGACGGACGCCCGAAATGGCCGAGATCAGGCGGTTCGCGATGCGGCTCGGCAGAATCCGGGTCAGGGCGGCATCCCGGCGATCCCTGCGCCACCCCGAGCACACGTCGTAGCCCTTCTCGAGTTCGGTCACCAGCAGGGGGATGTCCAACGGGTCGTTCTGCAGGTCCGCGTCCATGGCCACCAGGATCTCGCCCCGGGCCGCATCGAGACCCGCCATCATCGCGGCCGTCTGCCCGAAGTTGCGCCGCAGATGGACCACGCGGATGCGTGCGTCGGCCGCGGCTGCCGCGTCCAGCTCGGCCGCGGACCCGTCCGTGGAACCATCGTTCACCAGAATCGCTTCCCAGGACCAGGACGGGGGCAGGGCCTCCCGTATCCGCCGAGCCAACTCCTCGATGTTGCCGGATTCGTTGTACACCGGGACCACGATGGAAAGCAGAAAGGACCCGGACGGGTCCCTCGCGCTGACGGTTGCGGGGTCCTCGGGGCGAACCGTCTCCGCTGCACTCATGGTGGGTCTCCGGTTTGCTGCGGCTGCTGCGGGAGACGGCCGCCTGGCGATGCGTCCGCGAGATGCACGATCTCCACCCCGGGCCCCCCGATGGCCGGCACAGCCATCGCCACTACCTGGTAGGCCCACAGGGCCATGCCGCCGAGGGGACCATCGGCACCGACCCCTTCTCCCACGGTTGCTTGCCAACAGTCGTTCCCGATTCGCTGCAGAGACACCGCCGCCAAGGACGGTGACGGAACCAGGCAGGGAAAGGCGTGGGCCGCCAGCAAGGAGTCCAGCCCCCCGCCATGGAGACGGTAGACCTGCGCGCCGTCGCGCGTGGCCGCCGACAGGGCGACGCGCACCCCGTCGACGGTTGCCTCTTCCCCGGGATGGAGCCCCCCGGCCAGCTCCCGAGCCCGCCCCGCCACCATGCGATACCCCTCCGACCACCGCGGCGGACCCGGCACCCACCCGGGCGGATTCACGAAGCTGTTGCGGGCCAGGAGGATCACGGAACGGGGCTGGCTGGCGGCCATGCCGGCCAGCTCCCCGAGTTCCCGCACCTGCCTGACCTGGCCGCGCTGGTAGTCGAAGAGGATGTGAACGTGATGCACGCCGAGGTGGAACAGGCGGTGGTAGCGGTCCCCCGCGAAGGGGCTGTTGCGGTGCGGCATGAAGCTCAGGATGCGGTACAGGTATACCGGAGAGGGACGTGCCTCGGGGCTTCCCAGCACCTCGAGCAACTCCATGGCGGGGTTGTGCCGGTAGAATGGGTCCGTGAGACGCAGGGCCTCCCGGCCCGCCACCAAGGCGTCGAACCCCAGCAGGATTCCCGCCAGGACGCGCCCGTTGCGCCGCTGCAGGACCCACTCCAGCGCCTCCGCGCAGAGCAGGGCCGACACCGGCATCAGGAAGGCGATGTAACGCACTTCACGCATCCCCGGGATGTGCATGGCCACAAATCCCGCCACCCAGGCAAGTGCCGTGCTGCGCCCGGTACCCCCACGGCGCCAGCCCAGGGCCAGGCCCACCGGCACCATGGCGCTGGTCAGCAGACCGTAGAAAGGCAGGTTCCGGACATACACCCACAGCGGGAACCGGACCCCCTTGCCGCTGTACTGCCCTCCAAGCTCGACCAATTGCTCCCAGGGACGCAGCCACAGGGCCGTCTCCCGGTAGGTCCCCCCCAGAACGACACCCATGACGAGCCAGTACACCATTGCGCTGAGGAAGGCCCCGGCCGCCAGGCCGCACCAGGCAGCCCGCCCCGGGGACCACGTGCCCCGGCGGTCCGCCAGGGCATCCGGTGCAGCCGCAGCCAGCACGCAGACCCAGAGCACCCCGAGGGTGGGTTTGAGCAGCGCAGCGGTCGCTCCCAAGGCGCAGAGCCCGGTCCAGGCGGCCGCGCGCGACCGGCCCCGGGAGTACCGCCTCTCCAGTAGCAGCATGCCCAGCAGCATCCCCCCGGGAAGAAGATCATGACTCAGGAAGGGCGCGTAGCTGAAGAACACAAAGCACAGCATGGCACCCGCAAAGGCCATCATTCCGGCTATCCCGCACGCATGCCGACGCCGCAATATCAGGAACACGCCCCCCAAGAGAATGCTGTGCAGCAGGGCCGTGACGGCGTGATACGGACGCGGGTCCAGGGGGTGCAGATCCAGGCCGCGCGCCAGCAGGCGACAGGGAACCAGGAGCAGGGCTAACAGCGGACCGCGGTTGGTGATGTAGAAGGGGGCTTCACCCGCGAAGTACCGCGCATTGCAGATCGTGTCGTAACCGTCGTAGGGCTCGACCATGACCGTCGCTGCCGCCAGCCAGAGCCAGGCCATCGGGATGGCAGGAAGCAACCATGGCCACACGCGCGTCACGCCATGGGCAGAGAGAGGGGAGGGGACTGCTTGCGGATGCGCGTCGGGCATGCCCGTTCCTTGTGCTGCACCGCTTCCCTGGACCGTGCGTGCACCATAGCCGGAGAACCGGGCCGCGCAATCCCCTGCCGTGTACTCCCCGGGACCCCCGGCCTTGGTAACCCCTCAGTGGAGTCTGCCGCCAACGACACCATGATCCTCGCGAGCATCCCGCCCCCTGGCGCGCGAGCGTATCGCGAGCCTCCCGCCCCCTGGCGCGCGAGCGTCCTCGCGAGCCTCCCGCCCCCTGGAGCGCGAGCGTCCTCGCGAGCCTCCCGCCC
>JAFGRS010000697.1 GCA_016935045.1 Lentisphaeria bacterium
TCCTCCTGCGTTGTAACCCCTCAGTGGAGTCTGCCGCCAACGACACCATGATCCTCGCGAGCATCCTGTCGCCTGGCGCGCGAGCGTATCGCGAGCCTCCCGCCTCCTGGAGCGCGAGCGTATCGCGAGCCTCCCGCCTCCTGGAGCGCGAGCGTATCGCGAGCCTCCCGGCGTTCACTGAGGGATCACCCTGCGTTGCCGGTTGTTCTGGTGTTTGTGCCCGGGCGGGAGTACGGTTCTGTCGGCGGACGGCGGGTCCGTTGCCGGGTCGGCACCGAGATCCCGGGCTCACCCGGAGAATTGGATCGGTTGGATTGCCGGAAAGTGGCACGGGCATCCTGCCTGTGCAGACCCCGGAGCGCAAGCCGGAAGCATGCGCCATCCTCTGCTCCGACCGAGTTCTGTGATCATAGGCGAAGGCGGTTCAGGAGAGCGTGCGATGAAGAGAAGCCTTCTGCTGGGGGTTTTCCTGGGTGCCGCGGTCTCGTGGGGCCAGGGTGTGCGCCGGGTCGGGGAGTCCTGGGAACTCGAGAACGGGGCGCTCGCGGTCACGGTGCACGCCGAGTCGGGGTGGATGAAGGTGCTGGAGAAGCAGTCCGGCACCCTGTGGCAGCAGGACGACCCGGAATCGCGGCGGGGACAGGGGGACCAGGTTCGGGCGCGTCGGGCCCCGACGGGGATGCGGATCGACGGGGATCCGGCCGAGTGGGCTTTCGTTCCCCAGGCGGAGTATGTCTGGCTGCCCTGGAAGGGGGACAACGGCGAAAGCAACTGCTCCGGTGGCGCGAAAATCCTGTGGGACACCGAGATGCTGTACCTGTATGTCCGGGTGCGGGATGACCGGGTGGCCTTCGGCGGCGATGCCACGACGGAATGGTGGGAGGCCGACTCGGTGGAGTTCTGGGTCGACTCGGTCCAGGTCGGACTGCATCTTGCGCCGCCGGGGCGCGAGGTGGCGGTGAACGCACGGGGTGAGGTGTTTGCCGGCAGCCAGGTGGGCTTGCGCCCGGTGACGGAAGGGACGCTCCCCGGGTACGAGATCGAGGTGGCGATGCCGCTGCGCCACTTCCCGGTCCTGGCCGGGATTGGCGAGGGCTTGCGTTTCAGCTTCGCCATCGGTCTGAACGACGCCGATCCGGGGGAGGGCGAACCGGTCCGCCGGGCGCGGCAGAGTTACTACCCCGCTTCCTGGATCCATTCCGCTCCGGCCACCTTTGCCCTGGCCGTTCTCACCGACTCCGGCGGCGAGGCCCCGGCACGGAGCCGGGAGAACGACCGCAGCGCCACCGCATTGGACGGGCGCGTCTCCGACATGACCGCGGGACCGGAAGCGGGGAGCCTGACCTATCGCTACAGTCTGCTGCGCGGCCAGGCGGCCGAAGTGACGTTCCGTGTCGTCCTGCAGCTGGTGGGCGAAGAGCCCTTCCTGGATGTGCGCCTGGATTGCCCCGCCGGGGCCGAGACTCCCCTGCGCCCGTTCCATTACCCGTGGCCCCTCCGCCCCCCAGAGCCGCAAACGTACTTCGTCGGCGTCGCGGACTACAGCAACGGACGCTACCTGCCCGTGGGAGACAGCTACCTGCGCAACCGCAGTTTCGTCGAAGGGGGCGGGGACCTCCCCTTTGTGCTGGTGACCGACGGCACGCGGGGGCTCTGTGTGATCATGCTGACGCCGTGGGACGCGGCCATCCAGACCCAGACGCGGCCGGGGGACGCGGAGCCGCTGGCGTTCCCCGGCCTGCGCTGGCTGCCGCAGAAGGGGGCCTGGGGGGCTGGCGAGCGCCACGCACGCCTCGCCTTCTTTCCAAGCGGCGGGCATGTGGCGGCCTGCAAACTCTACCGCTCGGTGGCGGCCGAGCAGGGACTCCTGCGTACGTTTGCCGAGAAGGAGAAAGCCAAGCCGAACGTCCGCAAGCTCTTCGGCGCCGTGAACTGGTGGGGGGCGCCCGGGTTGTCCTTCGCCCGCGAGGCCACGGGCGCCGGGATGACACGGGGGCTTCTGAACGGGCGCCCCAGTCCCCCCGACATGGCCGAGATCGTCCGTCTGGGATGGCTCGTGGGCGAGTACGACAACTACGAGGACATCGACGACTCCGAGACCATTGCCCGGGCCAAAGCCCCGGTGAAGGAGCACGCGGTGGTGAAGGCGGACGGGGAGTTGATGACCGCCTGGATCACCCGGGACAAGGACATGCAGCCGGTGCACACCTACATGAAGCAGTGCACCGGCATGATGACCCACTGCGCCCGCATCATCATTCCCAAAGTCCTGGAGACGTATCCCTACAACACCCGCTTTCTCGATGTGACCACCGCGACCGGACTGAAGGAGTGCTATTCCCCGGTGCACCCGACGACGCGCGCACAGGACCAACGCAACCGGGAGGCCCTCTGCGCCTACGTGGGGGACGAGTTGGGGCTGGTGGCCGGCGGGGAACACGGCCGCTACTGGGATGTGCGCCACCTGGACTATCACGAAGGGATGATGGGGGGCGGCATGTACACCTGGCCCGCCGGCTATCTGCGGGATGTCACGAGCCGGGAGGAGATCGGTGAACGCTACCTCAAGTACGGCATCGATCCGTCCCATCGCGCCCCCCTGTTCGAACTGGTGTTCCACGACTGCGTGGTCAACTACTGGTACTGGGGCGCGTGCAACGACTACCTGCACCAGGTCGCGCCGGAACTCACCGACCGGAAAACAGCCATGAACGTCCTCTACGGCACCCCCCCCATGATGTGGGCCAACGCCCACGGCCTGCGCTGGCAGGTGCCCGAAGAGCGCGCCAAAATGATCGAAATCTACCGCAACACCTGCAAGCTGCACGAGGTCCTGGCCGACCAGGAGATGATGTCGCACGAGTTCCTGACCCCGGACCGCCAGGTGCAGCGGACCGTCTTTCGGGACGGCACGGTCTGCACGGTCAACTTCGGCGCGGAGGCGTTCTCCGTCGCCGACATGCCCGGCACCCGGGGCAAGGCGGTCCTGCGCTGCAACGACTTTCTGGTCAAGGGTCCGGTCGTGGAGCAGTGGCGTTTGACGTCGGCGGGGGAGTCGGCCTCCGTGGAGACGTACATCCGCACCCCTTCCTGTCTCTTCGTGGACGCTGCCGGCAGGTCCTTCGATGTGGGGCCGGTGCGAGGCCGGGGGCGGGTGTGGGTCACCCGGGGATCGCCGGATCGCCTGCAGATCTCCCTCGACGGTCCCGCCCGGGTCGAGATCGACCTCGCCGCCTGGCAGACCGCCTGGGCCGGCCAACCTGTGGCCCTGTTCGAGACCGATGCCTCCGGGGACCCCATCCGGCGGCGTCCGGTGGCCGGAAACAACGTGCTCGACCTCGCCGCCGGGGAGGGCACGGTCACCCTTCTGGCGCTGGTGGGGAAGGAGGCACGCCGACCGGACCTCGGCCTGCGTGACCTGCGCCTGGAATGCTCGGGGAGGCCGGTGTCGGCGACAACGGAGCTGCCGGCCGATGCCGTCCTCGATGTGAGCGTTCACGTGCGCAACGAGGGTCTCGGGGAAGCCCCCGGTTTTGCGCTGGCCCTGCATCTGGACAGTGCCCTCGGACCGGTCCTGGCGCGTCGTGCCTACGACGGCCTGGCCCCGGGCGCCGGCGGGGACGTGAAGCTCTCTCTGCCAGCCGGCCGGGCGGACGGGGAGCGTCGCATCGTGGCCCTCCTCGAAGGTGGAGACGCTCTGAGTCAGGCCGGCCGGCGACGTCTCGAGGCGCCTTTCCGAGGCCCGTTCCGTGCCGAGCTGTTCCCCCATCGCCGGCCGTTGCTTGTGGTGCTGCCGCCGGGCGACGCGGCGGGCATGCCGGTGGAACTGGCCTTTGCGCCGGGGGCGGCAGACCCCGACAACCTGCGCGTTGTCTTCGAGGCGGGAGGGATCGCGGATGCGCAGTTCGAGCCGAAAGAGGGCGATCCGGCGGCCGGCACTCTTGTCTTCGCGCTGCCGCGGGGACTCGGGACCGGGCCGCAGCGGGCCGCCGTGGTGGGATTGCCCGCGGGCAGCGACGCCGTCTGGCCGCGCACATCGCGGTTCGAGATCGCCGAAGACGGCTCGCGTCTTCGCTTCGACACCTATGCCGCGGCCGTCCACAATGGCGTCCTGGGCCCCGTGGCGGTGCGCACCGAGGATGGCGGGGAGCACCGCGTCCTATCCCAGATCATCGTCTCGTCCAAGGAGACGGGATGGAGCAGCGAAGAAGGGGAAGTGCGTGCCTTTGCGCTGCGGCATCGAGGTCCGGTGCGGGCCGTGTTCGCCTGCACCAAGGAGGTAATCGGCAAGTACCCCGTCACCCGCGAATGGCGCTTCTACGGCGACCGCATGGAGGTGCGGACCTCGGCAGGCGCACCGGCAGGCTGCCGGACACGCGCGTTCTACACCGCCAATGCCACGGCGACGAACGCGAACGGGGCGACGGCCGCCATGGACGGCGCCGGCGAGGGCGAGGGTTTCGGCTTCCAAGGGCGGCCACAGTGGTACGCCCTCTTCGCCGAAACCTGGCGCAATGCCTGCCTTGCCTTGACGCCCAGCACCGGGTTCACGTACTGGGACAGCGGCGCACACCGCGGGCAGATCTCCCTCGACACCGCCGGGGAAGAGATCGAGGCACGGGTCTACCTCTGGGGCCCGGGGGCCCCGGACGACGCCTTCGCCCGTGCCGCGGCCGAGGCCTATGCCGCCGGCATCCGGGCGGAATGGGTTGCGCCGTAGGGAGGGCGATCGCGGTAGGGATCCGGGTTTCCTCGACCCCCCCCGAACAGGTCCGACGTCTCGGAAGTACTACACATCTCATTGCGCTGCAAGTACCATGGACCATGGTCCATGGTCCTCAGTTGCGCGTAGCGCTACGTTCGGGATTGCGAAAAAACGTTGCTTGGGGTGTTGACATCGTCCCGAAGGAGTCGTATCATAACGTAGATCGGGTGCTGATCCCGGTGCAGTTTGTGCTGTTTGTGGGAAGACACGGATTGGCCAAGGGGGCGGCGGATGAGAGCGGGAAGAACACGGGGGTGGTTTTCCATCTGGAGGATGGCTTCGGCTGCGGCTGTGTGCCTGCTCTGGGTGGGCCGTGGTGACATTCTGTTGGACACCTACGACGGGGCGGGTGCCCTCCTTGGGGCCTCGCCCCTGGTCTTTTCGTCACCCCCTGCAATCACGGGCTACGCGGTACCCTTCGATGTGCCCAGCGGCGGGGGTGTCGGAGTGGAATGGGTGGACGTGACTTCCCTGAGCCTGACCATATATGGAGAGGATGTGAGCGACGACACCTTCCCCGGGGTGGAGATCTACCTGGCGCCGGACGCAGCGGGCGAGCCGAGTCCCACTCCGGTCGAGAACGGCACCTTCCTCGCGGCGACCACCACCACCCAGTGGAACGGGGACCTGACCTTCACCCTCAATCCCCTGACTCCCGCACAGCTCGCCGAGGGGGGAAGCTACTGGGTCGTGGTCCACAGGGTCGATGCGTCGTCTCCTGCGTCCCTTCTGTATTGGCATCAAAGTCAGACGGTGGACGGCGACTTCGTTGCCGTGTACGGTGGTGACATCCCGCCGCTCGGGTACGGGGACGAGCCATCCACTGCCAACCTCCCCGCGCTGACGCTGAACGGCGAGTACACTGGAGAGCCGGTCCCCGAGCCTGCCAGCGCCGGGTTGCTGGCCCTGGCTGGGCTGCTGGCGTTGCGCCGTCGCCGCCGCGTCGCCTGCGCCTGACCCGCGCTTCCTGATTCACCCCTGGAGCCCGCGATGCCCGGCCGCCCCGGGGCGGGTTCGCGGTATTCTCCGGCGGGGGGAATCGCCGCTCGGCCTGTCCCGGCGAAGGCGGTCCCCGGCGAAGGCGGAAGAGCGCCTCCCACACGGGAGCCCCGGGGCGGGTTCGCGGTATTCCCTCCTCTCCGAGCGAAACGACGGTCACTCTCGGAATACCCGCAGAAAGTCTTCTCTCGCAATGCCCGCCCGGGTCCGGATCGTGCCCAGCGTTGAGCTTTTGAGCGTCTGATGGTCCGGGATGGTAAGCGGGGTACGGGTCCCATCCGTGTTCTCACGCAGCATCGCGATATGGCTCCCTTCGCGAACCGTCTTGAACCCCAGACGTTCCAACGCAGCCATCACTTCCCGAAGTGGCGCATCTACCGGGAACCTGGGCATCAGCCGGCAACTCCCGTTTCGGCGACAAACGCCTCCAGCACGGGAGGATCCACGTCGAGAACAGACTCGCCGAACGTCTCAACATGGAACTGCAGGGCTGACTTGAGGTCCGCGACGGCTGCCTCATACGTGTCTCCCTCACCCACCACGACACCCTCCACACCCAGGGGGTAGGCCACGTACCCATCGGGATGCCTCTCGACGATGATCTTCAGCTGCCTCATCGCGAACACCTCATGCAAGCAAATGCATCCGCTTGCGCCAAGACAACGTATTGCCGCCGGTTCGACTCCGCCACTTCCTGCCGCCGGGGCGGGCGCATGTCAGCTCCGTAGGTCCCTCTCCCCAGACCCGTACGAGGCGCAATGCGCTACCCTCGTAGAAGGCTGTTCCAA
>JAFGRS010000698.1 GCA_016935045.1 Lentisphaeria bacterium
ACGGGCTCCCCCCGCCGCCGGACCGGGGGGTGTTTTCCGGACATCCCCGCGCCCTCCCGCCGGACCGGAAAACGGGCCTCCGCCGCCGCCGGACCGGAAAACGGGCGTCTCCGCCGCCGGACCGGGGGGGGTGTTTTCCGGACATCCCCGCGCCCTCCCGCCTGACCGGAAAACGGGCTACCCCCGCCGCCGGACCGGGGGGTGTTTTCCGGACGCCCGCCGCCCGGCTCGGGCTCCGGAACCCTCGGCTGTCCCCGGCGGTACTTCTGTCCTGTCGGTGGGTTCTGTCGCCGCGGCGGTTCGCCATGGGCACGGCGCGGGGCTATCTTCCGGGATGCCGCGGAGGACAGGCGCCTGCGGACGCGCAGCGCGCGTCTCCCGAAACGATGCATGAGGAAAGGTCCGCCACGATGCCGTCATCCCTGTTTCGCAGCGCCGCACACCTCCTCCCCGCCGCGCTCCTTCTGGCCTGGGCGGCGGGGTGCGCCACTCCATCCGCGCCGCGGACCATCGCCGTGCCGCAGGTCCCGCCCGACCCCAAGGCTCGGGTCCTCTACGTTTCCCCACAGGGCAGCGACGAGTGGTCCGGGGACCGCAGCGTGCCCAGCCCCGACGGTACAGACGGTCCCTTGGCGACCATGGCCGGCGCCCGGGACCGGATCCGCGCTCTGCGCCGGGAGGCGGGGGGTCTCCGCCAGCCCGTGACGGTGCTGCTGCGCCAGGGGATCTACGCCCACCGGGAGACCATCGTCTTTGCGGCCGAGGACTCCGGCACGGAAGCCTGCCCGATCACCTACCAGGCCTATCCCGGCGAAGTCCCCGTCGTCAGCGGCGGGCAACTCCTGGCCGATTGGCAACGCGACGACAGCGAACACAGCCGCAGGCGCTGCGCCGGACGGCTCTGGCGTCTCGATCTGCCCCCGTCCCCGACGGGAGGCCGTTGGCGTTTCAGTCAGCTCTTTGTCAACGGGGAACGGCGGACCCGGGCCAGGACCCCCAACCGCGGCAGCTTCCTGCGTTCCGCGGGCCCGACCTCCAAGACGTCCGCCAGGAGCATGTACTTCGAGGAGGGCGACGTCGGGGAGTGGCGGGACCTGCGGGAGGTCCTGTTTGTCGTCTACCATTCCTGGGAGACGTCTCTGCACCACGTGCGGTCCGTCGACATGGACGCCTGCCAGGTCACCTTTCAGGAGCCCGCCCCGTGGCCCATGGGACGGTGGGAAAAGCAGCAGCGGTACTACGTCGAGAACGTCTTCGAGGAGCTTGACCAGCCCGGGGAATGGTACCTCGACCGGAGCGCCAACCGCGTCCTGTACTACCCGATGCCGGGCGAGAGCCGGACGCGATTCGAGGCCGTTGCCCCCGTGGTCACCTCCACCCTGGTTGCCTTCGAAGGCAAGCCGTCGGCAGGGCAGTACGTCGAGTTCCTGCGCTTCCGCGGGATCGCCTTCCGGCACACCGATGCGGACCTCAGGCGCCTGCGCAACCCCGGCCAGGGCGAGATCCACCAGCCCGGATTGGTCCAGGCCGTCGGCCTGAGAAACACGATCTTCGACAGCTGCGAGATCGCCCACACCGGCGCCCACGCGATCTGGATGGCGGCGGGGTGCAGCGACAACCGTGTCGAACGCTGCCATCTCCACGACCTCGGCGGCGGCGGTGTCTACATCGGCGGCGGCTGGGGCATCCAGGAGAACGCCCCCGTGGAGAAGATCACCGTCGACAACTGCTATATCCACGATGGCTCCGCCCTGTTCCACGGGGCCCACGGGGTCTGGATCGGCAGGAGTTCCCACAACACGGTGACGCACAACGAGATTTCCAACTTCGACTACTCCGGCATCTCCTGCGGCTGGTCATGGGGCTTCCAGCCCAGTTCCGCACACCACAACATTCTGGATTTCAATCACATCCACCATCTTGGGAACGGCGATGGTCTGAGCGACATGGGGGGCATCTACACCCTGGGGATTTCCCCCGGGACCACGGAGCGCCACAACCACATCCACGATGTCTTCAGCTATGCCCATGTGTCCCACGGCTCCGGCATCTACCCCGACGAGGGGAGTTCCGAGATCCTCATCGAGAACAACGTCGTCTACCGTGTGCGGACGTGTCCCCTCTTCATGCACTACGGCGCCGAGTGCACCGTCCGGAACAACATCCTGGCCCTGGGGGGCAAGGGACAGCTCCGCAGGTCGCGGGAGGACAAGCGCTGTCACTACGATGCCGAGGGCAACATCGTCTATGGCGACATCCCGAAGATGCTCGACGGGCCGTGGAAGAACGGCGACTGGCGGCTGGCCCGGAACGTGTACTGGAGTACGGCCGGGAAACCGACGTTCGGCGGCCTCGATTTCGCCACCTGGCAGAGCCAGGGGAACGACGCGGGATCCATCGTCGCCGACCCTCTCTTTGTCGACCCGTCGAGGGATGACTTCCGCCTCGAAGCGGCCTCCCCGGCCCTCGAACTCGGCTTCCAGCCCATCGACCTGAGCCGGACCGGGCTCTACGGGGACCCCGCCTGGGTGGAGTTGCCGAAACACTACCCCAACCGTCCCCGGAACGAGATTCCCGCACCCGTGACTCTTCCCCTCCTGGTCCATTTCGACTTCGAGGCGGACGAACCCGGCGGCGAGCCGCTGGACGGCACGAGCGTCAGCGAAGGCAAGGACGGTTCCGTCCGCGTCTCGGCGGAGGCCGCCGCGGGCGGCAATCACAGCCTGAAGTTCACCGATGCCCCGGGCCTCAAACACAACTGGATGCCGCACCTCTACTACCGCCCCGCCTACACCCGGGGACCGGTCCGTCTCTCCTGGGACATGCGCAACTCCCCGGATCGGCCGGCGAGCTTCTACGTTGAGGTACGGGAGTACGAGGGCAGCCCGTACGTCGTCGGTCCCACCCTCTCCGTGGCCCCGGACGGCGTGGTCACGGCCTCGAAACAGGAGATCGGCCGCATTCCCCCCGGAGAGTGGGCGCACGTGGAGATCGGCTTCGAACTCGGTCCCGAGGCCCCGAAGGGCTACCGCCTGACCCTCACCGCCCCCGGGCAAGTCCCCGTCAGCGCCGAAATGCCCTACCAGGACGCCGCCTTCCAGGCCGTCACCTGGCTCGGGATCTCCAGCACCAGCGAGGACCACGCCGCCTTCTTCATCGACAACCTCGGACTCGGCACCCCCGCCGAACTCGAGAAGCCGCCCGCCCGGCGCCGCGCCGCGCGCTCCCGGAAACCCGAGGTCACCGAACCGCCGAATCCGGAGAAACTGGTCGGGCGGTGGTCCTTCGACGAAGGCCAGGGATACGTGGCCGGGGACACCTCCGGATGCGGCAACGACGGCGACGTCTGGGCCACCTGGGCCACGGGCGCCTTCGGCACCGCCATCTTCTGCGCGCCCGGAGCGCCCAACGTGATCATCCCCGATGCCCCGACCCTGCACTTCGGCAGCGGCGACCTCACCCTCGAACTCTGGCTCTGCCCCACCCAACTCGATATCGACACCAAGGACCAACGCCGGCGGTTCATGAGCAAGGACCGCTATCCCCAAACCTGGTGGAACATGAACATCACGCCCGAGGGGAGGCCCTTCCTCGAGATGGTCGACGCCACCAAGGCCGGATGCACCAACAAACCCAGCGGCACCATCCCCGCAGGCACCTGGACCCACCTCGCCGTCGCCGTCGACCGGACCGGGGGCCAGACACGCTACTTCTTCAATGGGACGCTGGACAGCACCCAACCCATTCCGCCGGCCTTCCAGGGAAGCCTCGATGTCGAGGGCGGAGACCTAACGATCGGTTCCTCCTGGCAGTCCTTCGTCGGACTCCTGGACGAAGTCCGGATCTACCGGCGCGCACTCCCCGAAAGCGAAATCCACAGACACTTCGAGGACGAGAAGGGCCTCAGAAGCAGTGCCGACTACCGCCTCCTCGACGAATAAGGCCCCGCCCCGCGAGGGGGTCCGCGAAGGAGCCCCAAGCCGGCTCTGTTCACGAACCGCGAAAGACGCGAAAGGACACGAAATCAACCATATCCTGGCCAGTGGGTTGCAGTTCTCAACCGTGCCGGCGCCCTGCGGCACCCGACACCCGGGTATACCGCGGAGATCAGGGATGCAACCTCTTCGGCACGAGAATATTCGTGTGGTTCGTGTGCTTCGCGGGAAGCATCCAGGTTCGGGGGCCGGGGCGCGTAAGGAGGGCAAGAACGGGCGTGGCGCAGCGATGCGGAGACCGCCCGGGAGAAATCGCGCGACAGCAGGCGGCCGCTCCAGGCCGTGACCGCCGGCCATGCCGACGGATACCTGCAGGCACCGGGACCCTCGAAAGGCACCTTTTCCGGCACCTCCCCGTCATTTCGGGCTTGACAGGCAACGCTCCTCGTTGTATACTAACACATAGATGCTCTCAGGATATGGTTCTGGAAGGCAAGGGGAAACGAGAATGGCAAACAGAAAGATGGATGCAACGAAGGAGTCGCAGGCCCTGCGGCAGGAGCTGGAGCGCAGGGGTCTCGACCCGCTCCTGGTCTGGTGTCCGACGCCCAGTGATCCCGAACTCGAATGCCGGCGCCTGAACTCTCTCCTGACCTGGGTATGGGCCTACGGCAAGTACCGTACCCGCGAGGCGATGGAAGCCGCCGGGTTCGCTTTTCCGCCCATTGAGCCGGACTGTGACCCGGACACCGACTGGCTGCGTTTCGAGAAGTGGGTGAACGGCAGGCTTGTCCGGGAATCCCTGCGTCACAAACTGGCCATGGACGAGGTGCTGGGGCCCCCCGACGCGATGACGGATGCGCAGATCCGCGAGGCCCTTGCCGCGCTGCTGGCCGCTCTGGCGCGCCTGCAGACCGAAGTGCTGCCATGCCCCGGCATGCCGGACCGCCTGGCCTACGAGGAACTCCATGCCCTGCTGGACGAGGAGGTCGAGTTGCTCGCGCCCGGAACGACCTGCTGCATCGACGGCTGTTCCGGTTACTGCCCCGAGTGCCTGCGCCGGCCCTGGTGCGAGTACGGCCTGGCGCTCTGGCCCGAGGACGAGGACGCCGGCTGCATGGTGGTGCCGGAAAGCGCCCGGCGTTTTCTGGCCCCAGCCGACATGGCCCTCGACCGCCTGCACGCCGAGGCGTGACCGGCGGGGATGGAGGCGGGACCGTGGCCCGCACCGTCCCTGCCCCGAGAGGTCGGATACACGGGCAACAGCGGACCGGATCGCGCCATGTGGGTCGCGGAGGGCTTGACCGCGGCGGGGTCGGGCACCACCGTACACGGGTTGCGGCATTGCGTCCGGAGGCTGCGATGAGACCGTTTCGGGGCCTGTTCGGGGTGGTGTCAGGCGGACTTCTGGCGGTATCGGTCTGGGCGGGGGACTGGCCGATGGTCCGCGGGGACGCCCGGCGTGGGGGTCACACGGCGGAGGCGCTTCCGGACGGCCTGGCGGTACACTGGTCGTACCGTGCCCGGCACCGACCCGAGCCCGCCTGGTCCGGCCGCGACACGCGCATGCCATTCGATCGGGCCATGCATCCCGTGGTTGCGGGCGGCCGGGTATTCTTCGGCAGTTCGGTGGACTGCAAGGTCTATGCCCTCGATGCGGCCACGGGGGGAGAACTCTGGCAGTTCTTCTGCGAGGGGCCGGTTCGTTTCGCCCCCGCCGTTGCCGGGGACCGCGTGTTCGTGGTCAGCGATGACG
>JAFGRS010000699.1 GCA_016935045.1 Lentisphaeria bacterium
CGCGGGACCTACCTGGAGCCCGCGATGCCCGCCGGCCCGGGGCGGGTTCGCGGCATCTTCCCCCCCCCCGGCCGGAATCCGCATCAGGGCAACGGAGAGCCGGCGCCGGAGGCCAGCCCGGCCACGTGCCAGGCCAGACCCACGATCGCCGCGGTGACCAGACCCGCGCATACGTGCCACAGCACGTGCAGGCGGCGGCCCAGAAGCGGCGCCACCCCCACCCCCAGGACCATCCCCCAGGCAAAACCGAAGGCGTGGCCCAGAAGGTCCGCCCGGGGGCCGCTCCCCAGCCAGCCCAGCAGCACCCCCGCCGCCGCAATCGGCAGCCAGGTCTGGGACAGGATGACACGCACCAGACGCCAGCGCCTGCGGGCCCGCACGGTCTGGACCACCCCGAGGGCCCCCAGGGCCCCGAAGGTGGCGGTGGAGGCCCCCACGGCAGCCCGACCTTCGGCCGCCGCAAAGGCCTCCGTGGCGTTCCCCAGGACTCCGCTGAGCAGGATGACGATCCAGGCCGGCCCAGTGCCGACAAGCTGGCTCAGGGCATACCCGAATACGGCGGCGCACACCGCGTTGGCCAGGACGTGCGAGGCATCCGCGTGCAGCATGAGGGATGTCACCGTCCGCCACCATTCCCCCTCGATGACCCGGGCCGTGTCCAGGGCCCCCACCGCGAAGCCGCGGCTTTCGACCGACGCCGGGCCCAGGTGCACGAAGAACAACAGCAGCACCGACACCGCAACCACCGCTCCGAACCAGGGCGCCGGCCCCCCCGAAGGGACCCACATGCCTTGGTGCAGCAGCCCGGGCCAGTTCCGGTTCTCCCGTTCGTAACTTGCCAGTTCGTCCCGCGCCCGGTCGCCCCAGCGCCCCGGTGTGACCAGGTACACCGTACCGTCCCGTGACTGCTCCGTCCGGTACGGAATCCTCGCCGAGGAGAGGACGGCCAGATAGGGCATCAGGCGGGACCGCCCGGGCAGAGCCAGGCGCTCTTCCACGTCGCCTACCACATGCCAGTCATCCAGAGTCGGTTCCATGACCACCGCTCTCCGCTCGCGCTGCCCCGATGCACCCGGGACCGCTCGGCACCCGTCGGGCTGGGCCGTCGCATCCTCGGTTCGGACTGGAGGGCGAAGCCGTTTCGACGCGGGGGTGCGTCCGCACACCCCTTGCTCAAGGCCCTGAGCCGGGTCGAAGGGCTCCTGCTGAGCCGCATCCCGAACCATTCGCGGGGCTGACTGAGGCATTGTCTTTGCCGCAATGCCTCAGTCAAACTCGCGCGTGCCCGCGCGGCCCCGGGCGTCTCAATTCCCCTGGAGCGCGAGCGTACCGCGAGCATCCCTGCGTCGACTGAGGCATTGTCTTCGCCCTGCCGTTGCGCTTGCCATGTCTGCTCCAATGGGCATATTATGATCTTCCGTTGCCTTCCGGGCTACCGGGTTCGGCCCAAAAGCCTGGAGCGTTTGTGATTTGCGCACAGTGCGATACGGTACGCTGAAGCGTAGCCTGTGATTCCGGTGCAAGATGCGGTTTCAAGTCGGAGGCAGTCTCTACCATGACTAAGAGGGATTTGGTGGTTCGTATCGCCCGGCAGACGAACCTGAAACAGCGCGACGTGATGGATGTCCTCCAACTCGCTCTGGATGCCATCACCAGCGAACTCGCCGCCGGCCGGGGCGTCGAGTTCCGCAACTTCGGCGTCTTCGAGGTCATGGCACGGAAGCCCCGAGTCGGCCGCAATCCCAACCAGCCCAAGAAGACCGTGGACATCCCCGAGCGCGTCGTGGTCAAGTTCAAGCCCGGCAAGATCATGCGCGGCAAGGTGATGAGACTGAAGCCCGAGATGATCTGACGGGACCCCGACACGCCGGACGCCGTGCCTGCATGCCGCTGAACGGGCCCAGCGGAGAGAGTGCTGCCACGGCCCCAGGAAGCCAGTGCCTTCCGGCGGCTGGCTTCCTTGTTTTTGGGCCCCATACGGACAAGCGAAGACCCACCCATGGCTGCTCTGACCGAACCCCTGCCCGGCACCGCGGACCTCTGGGAACCCGAGGTGCTCGAATGGACCGGCGTCGAGGAGGCCGCACGCGCGGTCTTCTCCCTCTATGGGTATGGGGAAGTGCGGACACCGGTCTTCGAGCGGACGGACGTCTTCGTCCGCGCCATCGGCGATGAAACCGATGTGGTGCAGAAGGAGATGTATACCTTCCAGGACCGCGGCGGACGCAGTCTGACGCTGCGGCCGGAGGGTACGGCCGGGGTCATCCGCGCCATTGCCCATCGCGGCCTGTCGCCGGGCGAGCAGGTGCGGGTCTACTACCTTGGTCCCATGTTCCGCGGCGAGCGTCCCGCCGCGGGACGCCGCCGGCAGTTCCACCAGGTGGGGGTGGAATCGGTGGGGTCCTGCCTGCCTCAGGACGACGCCGAAGCCATTGCGATGCTGGTTCACTACCTCGAGGTCATCGGCATCCGCGGCGGCAGGGTGCTGCTGAACAGCCGTGGCTTGCCGGAGGACCGTGGCCCCGTCGGCGCCGCCCTGCGGCGGCACTTTCAGCCCCACCTTGACGCCCTCTGCGCCGATTGCCGCAGGCGCTTCGAGACCAACGTCTGGCGCATGCTGGACTGCAAAGAGCCCGCCTGCCGCGAGATCGCCGAGAGGGCGCCCGCCATGGTCGACCTGCTCGGGACGGAGAGCCGGGCGTTCTTCGCCGCCGTGCTCGGGGCCCTGGACGATCTTGGCGTCGCCTACGAGATCGCGCCGCGCCTGGTGCGGGGGCTGGACTACTACGTGCACACCGTGTTCGAGGTGGTTCACAGCGGCCTCGGCGCCCAGGATGCCCTCGCCGGCGGCGGACGCTACCGCATCTCGCTGCCGGGCGGCAAGACCCCCGTGGACGGAGTCGGCTTTGCCGCCGGGGTCGAGCGCCTGCTCATGGCCCGGGAAAGCCTCGGCGTACGGCAACCCCCGCAGCCTGGCGCCGACGCGTATATCGTGGCCCTCGGCAACGAGGCCGTCGGGGCGGCGCTGATCCTCGCACGGGACCTGCGCCGCGCAACCCCCGGCTTCCGCGTGCTCGCGGACTACTCCGCCCGCAGCATGAAGGCCCAGATGCGGACGGCCAACCGGATCGGGGTGCCCTTCACCCTGATCCTGGGCGAGACGGAACTCGCCGAAGGCAAGGTGACCTGCCGCGACATGCGCGGCGCCGAGCAGCACACCGTGTCCAGGGACGCGGTCGTCGCCTGGCTGCGGCAGCGCCGCTGAATGTTGGCCCCCGCGGCGGCCCCGCATACGGCGAGTATGGAGCAGGAATCGGCACGGCGTACGCCCCCGGCGCGGGGAATGAGACGGGACCCATGAGCGCGAAGTACCATCGCACCCATCACTGCAACGAACTGAACCGAACCCACGTGGGAAGCCGGGTCTCCCTCAGCGGCTGGGTCAACAGCTGCCGGGACCTGGGAGGTCTGGTCTTCCTCGACCTCCGGGACCGCGAAGGCGTAACCCAGTTGTTCGTCGATCCCGCGGCGCAGCCGGAGCTGGCACGCCTGCTGCATGAGGTCCGCGAAGAATGGGTCCTGGCCGCCACCGGAACGGTGCAGCTGCGTCCCGAGGCCATGGCCAACCGCCAGCGCGCCACGGGCGAGATCGAGGTCGCCGTCGAAACTCTCACCGTCCTCAATCGGGCCGCACCCATGCCCTTTCACCTCGAAGACCAGGCCGTGTCCGAGGACCTGCGCCTCAAATACCGTTACCTCGATATGCGGCGCTCGGCACTCGTGCCCAACCTGAGGCTGCGGCACCGGCTCACCAAGTCCGTACGCGATGCGCTGGACAGTCGCGGCTTCGTCGAGGTCGAGACCCCGATCCTCAGCAAGAGCACACCCGAGGGCGCCCGGGACTACCTCGTGCCCAGCCGAGTCCACCCGGGCACGTTCTACGCCCTGCCCCAGGCGCCGCAGCAGTACAAGCAACTGCTCATGGTCGGCGGCCTCGAACGCTACTTCCAGATCGCGCGCTGTTTCCGGGACGAGGACCTGCGGGCCGACCGCCAGCCGGAATTCACCCAGATCGACATCGAGATGAGCTTCGTCACCCGCGAAGACGTGATGGAGACGGTCGAGGCCATGCTGGCGGCGGTGATGCGGGAGGTCGCCGGCCGGGAGGTGGCGCTGCCGTTCCCCCGCATGAGCTGGCAGGAAGCCATGGACCGCTACGGCTCGGACAAACCGGACACCCGCTTCGGCATGGAACTCGTGGATATCACGCCCGCCCTCGCCACCACCGAGTTCCGCGTCTTCCGTGGCGTTCTGGACGCCGGCGGCGTCATCAAGGCGATCCGCGTCGAGAACGGCGGCGAAGCCTCCCGCAGGCAGCTGGACGCCTGGACCGACACCGTCAGGCTCTTCGGCGCCAAGGGACTGGCTTGGCTCAAGCAGGCCGAGGGAGAAATCGGCGGCAGCATCGCCAAGTTCCTGAACCACACCGAGAAGGCGGAGATCCGCCGGCGGACGGGACTGCAGGACGGGGAGCTGCTGCTCATCGTCGCCGACAGACCCCGCGTCGCCAACGAGGCGCTGGGACGCCTCCGACTCGATATCGCCCGCAGCAGCGGCCCGCTGCCGACGGGGTGCTTCCACTTCCTCTGGGTCGTGGACTTCCCGTTGCTCGAATACGACGAGGAGGCCGGACGCTATGCCGCCGTGCACCACCCCTTCACCAGCCCGCTGGACGAGGATGTGGCCAGACTCGAAACCGAGCCGGGAAGCGTGCGGGCCAAGGCCTACGACATCGTCCTGAATGGGGTGGAACTCGGGGGCGGCTCGATCCGTATCCACGACCCCGTCATGCAGCAGACCATGTTCCAGGCATTGGGCATCGGGGCCCAGGAAGCCCAACTCCGGTTCGGCCACCTCCTCGAAGCCCTGCGCTACGGCGCCCCCCCCCACGGCGGGATCGCCCTCGGACTCGACCGTTTCGCCATGCTCCTCGCGGGCGCCGCCTCGATCCGTGACGTCATCGCCTTCCCCAAAACGACCAAGGCAGCCTGCCTGATGACCGATTCGCCAAGCACCGTCGACCCCGGGCAACTCGACGAGCTGCACATCGCCATCCGCCGGGAAGAAGCCGATCCCGAAGCCGCCGCCGGGCTGGTCCCGGTGGAGCGCCGATGAAGGAAAAGAGGGCGGGGCGCGCCGCCCGGAGCGCGAGCGTCCCCGCAAGCCTCCCCGGCGTTGACGCAGGCATTACGGGACCCGGGCAGGGCTGTTCCAAGATCCGGCCCATCGGTTCCCGCCGCCACTGCCCTTGCGGCAGTGGAGCGCCGATCCGGGGTGAGGGAGCGCGGCCGCTCCCCCTCCCCGCACTCCGATCGGCGCTTCACCGGGACAAGCCCGGCGGCGGCGGCGGGATCTTCAAACAGCCCTGAGACCCGGGCGGCGCCACTTGCATCCCCACTCCTCGCGGCCTACCTTCCCGGCAGGAGTTCCTTCGGGGCTTTCTGCCGGATGCAGACCGGCCGGAGCATGGGCATGCTGCGCATCACCATCAGGTTCAGGGACAGGCAGCGCCTCGAGTCTGTTCCGGAGGACAGTGTCGTGCTGGGCCGCCGCGGCTCGGGCGTCTCCATGATCGACGTCGATCTCGCTCCCGACCTGGCGGTTTCCCGTCGTCATGCGAGGTTGGTGTGCGACCGGCGGGACTTGTGGATCGAAGACCTCGGCAGCACCCATGGGACCACGGTTTCGGGCTTCCCGGTGACCCAAGGAAAACGGCACAAGGTGAACCCCCGTGACCGTATCGTCATCGGCGAGACGGTCCTCTTTGCGGCCCTGGACCCGGACTGGGAGGGCCCACCCACCGCGGTGGAAGACGGGATGACGGCCACCCGGGTCCGGAATGCCGAGGTGCCGCCGGGGAGCGAGGAGCTTGCCCGGGCACTGGGCGTGCCGGACGAGCACCGGGTCTCCCTGCTGCATCTGCCCATACGCCTGGCGGGGGCCACGACGCTGGAGGATGTCGTCGATCTGGCCATACCCGCCATCGAGGGGCTCTTCCCCGAAGCCGACCAGGGCGCCCTCTTCCTGCTCGATCCCGTGTCCGGCACCCCGGTCCCCCGCGCCAGTTTCCCCTCCTGCTCGGTCAAGTTCGCACGGGATATGGTCCTGCGGGCCCTGCAGGAGAAGAAGGCAACCCTCTGGACGACCCACGACCGCTTCGCCGCCGGCCGGAACGGCGAGGGCCCCATCCTGCGCTGCGCCCTGGTCGCACCCCTGCCTGGCTACGGCACTACCGTGGCCGCCCTGGCCGTGGGGAACAGCCGCTCCCCATCCGCCCTGACGCCGGAACTGCTCGATGTGCTGGTGCTGGCGGCACACTACATCGCCTTGGCCCTGGCCCGGGTGAGCAAACCCCAGCCCGAACGCCCAGCCTGAGAAGCCGCCGTCCCCGCCCGACGACGGATGACGGCATGGGAACGCGACGGCCCATCCCCTGGAGGGCGAAGCTCCTGCAGAGCCGGTTCCCCTGGAGGGCGAAGCTCCTGCTGAGCCGGTTCCCCTGGAGGGCGAAGCTCCTGCTGAGCCGGTTCCCCTGGAGGGC
>JAFGRS010000700.1 GCA_016935045.1 Lentisphaeria bacterium
GATGGTGGATGAGACAGCAGCGCATGCGGTCATCTGGACGACCATCGGCAGGGAGAAAGGACACAGGGACCGCCAGGGACCGTAACCATCCGTCAGTGGTGTCGTTTTCCGGAGTTCGACATTGTGGCTCACGAGTTGTACCTGCGGATCTTCCATCGCAAGCTCACGACATGCCACCCGGACTCCAAAGCGTGTCCGCATTCCTTCTGGACCGGCAAGAACAAGGCCGTAGTGGAGTTGCAGTGGCCGCGCATCATCGTGGGTCCCGAGTTCATGCCCGTGGTCAATCCGCCGAACCGTGATGCGTTGGGGAAGATCCTCCACCTGCAAGAGACGTACCAACTCGGACGCTATTCCGTCCCGCTCCACAAGTTCCGAGTTCTGATATCGGAGATAGGCGCCATCGCTCAGGCCCCGCCATGGCAAGTCTGCAGACTCCTGAAGATCGACCGTGGCCGGCCCCATCCCAGGGCCGGCGATTACACTTTTCTGGATAGATGGCTGGGCTGGCATGAGCAATGTGCAGAGACGCTGCTGCTTGAGTACTGGTGCAACACGGTGGGATGGGGGCCTGAAGGGCCGCTTGAGGCCGAGATCGATCTCTGACCCGCTCGGTGTCCTTGGGGTCAGAGCGAAGAGCCGAACGCGGTACACGCTCTCTGGACTGGGGCGCGCGCCTGGCCCGACCACGGTAGTGGCGCGGAGCCGGACCCCGAGGTTGGCGGCCGGTCGCATCGCTGCGTCACCGGCGCGGAGGGCTTGGGTGTCGTCAAACGAGCCACGGTCGAAGGCTGGTAAATGCAATTGTAAGGACTGACCCCGTGGTCCTCGAGGTGGGAGCCGTTTGAGGCAATTCTCCACGTACGGATCTGTGCGGGGGGTCCGGGGCAACCCGGATCCCTACCGCGATTCGTGGTCCAGTCCGGAACGTCACCTCTCAGCGCAGTTCGTAGACATGCACGGCCAGGGGTCCGAAGCCGTCCGCGAAGGTCCCCTGGTCGACCGTCAGGACGCGGTCTTCGAAGAGCACCCTGACGGTGCCCTGGCGGGGGGCTGCCGGGGCGATGGCGATGCGGCAGGGAATCGGCTCCCGGTTGACGGCGATCACGACGGTACGGTCGGGGAGGGCCTTCTCCCAGAGGTGGACCTCGGTTTCCGTGTCGGCTGGTTTCTCGATCCACATTCGTGCCGGGGCGGGATGGGTCAGCACCGGTTCGAGGGAGATGATCTGGCGGAAGACCTGCTTGAGGGCTTCCCAGGCCCAGGGGACCTTGGCCACGGTCAGGTACCGCGTGCCGCCCTGGCCCCACCACCACCAGCACAGGCCGCTGCTGCCATGGGCGATGGCCAGGAAGGCGTTGGCGCGGAGCATGGCCGCATCGGGCTGGAAGCGGGCCGGGTCGGGGGCCTGGGGGCCGTCGGCGGGCTGCCCGCGGTCGTAGCAGTGGAGGATGGACAGCAGCGGGGTTTCCGGGTCGAGTTTGCCGCGGTGGAACTCGAAGTTGCGGGCCACGTGGGCGGTATTGCCGTAGTCCATGCTCCAGTACACGTCGTAGGTGTCGTGGTAGTCCGGCATCCGGTGGTGCTGTGCGACGGTGACGATGACGGGATGGTTCGGGTCCAGGGACTTGATCAGGCCGTACTGCTCGCGCAGGCGCTCGGGGGCGACGTACTGGTGGGCCAGGTCCGGCTCGTCGAACAGATACCATGCCAGCAACGCGGGATGGTCCATCAGCGCCCCCACGCGTTCGGCGACGAAATCCAGGTCGTGGTTGCGCAGGGCCGCCCGGTGAAAGCCGATGAATGCCTGCACGCCATGCGCGGCGCAGGCATCGAGGTACTGACGCGCCGTTTCGTTCGTGCCGGGCCCGTCCCAGGTGTAGTTGTGGACGAAGTGGATCCCCGCCGCGGCCATCTCGGGGAGGTGTTCCGTCAACACCCCGTACATGCCCAGCAGGAAACGGCGTTCGCCGGCCAGGGAGACCCCGCCCCTCGACAGCCACTCCTTCCGCGGCAGATCGCGCCCGTGGGTGACGTATACCGTGCGCCGGGCCTCGTTGCCCGCCGCATCCCGGGCGACGACCCGAAGACGGTTCAGGCCCGGAGCCCAACGCCCCGGGGGGGAGAGCGTGACGGAACCCTCCGCGAGGGCGGCTTCGAGGAAGCCCTCCCGTCCGTCGAGGCTGACCATGACTTCGGCCAGGGCCCTATCGTCCGTACAGCGCACGGTGACGGCATCCGTCGCTCCCGGGACGAAACGATGGTCCGGGAGGATGACCGGTTCCGTGCAGTCCTCGGTCTCCGGCACGGTCTGCCGGAACGCCCACACGGCGGAAGTGGCCGAGACCTCCGGAACCGTGACGCGCCAGAACCAGCGTCCGGGCGGCAAGGGCTGCGGCAGCACCAGACTTGGCGCCGCCGCGCTTTCGAAGGTCCGCGTGGTCTCGGCTGCGAAGTTCTCGGATGGGGCGACTTCGAGGGTGGCCTTCCCGGGTGCGTCGAGGGCCCAGGCGAAGGCAGGCGTGTTGTCCTCAATCGCGGCTTCGTGCCGGGGGGTTTCGAGGAGGACGTGCTGCCGGATTTCGCGTAGTGCCACGTCGTCGAACCAGCCCGTGCCTGTCGCCCGCATGGAGAGGAAGAGGATGGCATAGCCCGTTCCCGGGGGCGCGCGGCATGCCTCCGTGGCCACGTACTGCCAGCCGGTGCTGCCGTACACCCCCTTCGCGTAGCTCCCCGGTCCCAGCCACTTGCGCTCCGCATCGGCAAACTCGAGGATGATGTCCGCCCCCGTGGCGGACATGCCGCCCAGAGTGGCCGCCTGGACCCCCTCCGCCTTGATCCAGGCCGAAGCCTGGTACAGGAGCCCTGCCGTCGCGGGCACGTGCTGGGTGAGGTAGATGCCGGTCCGGTCGGTTTGCTCCGCGGGGATGGTGACCCGTACCGAGGCGTCGCCCCCGTGCTTTTCGCTCCGGTCCAGCGTGGCATGGGGGTTGGCGCTCCAGGGGGCCAATTCGGGCTGTTGGAAGCCCGCGTTGGCCACCGGGACATCCCGGATCGTGACGGCCCGTTGTCCGAGGAGCGCCATCCGGGCTGCCCGCTCCTCCGGCGGCGTCGGCTCGACGGCGATGGTGACGGTTTTCCGGTGCGTGACCGCCCCGGCCCCGTCCGCATGCATCACCGCCACCAGATAGAAACCGGAACCCCTCTCCCTGCGATCCTGCAGCTGGAAGCCGTCGCAGCCAACGCGCACCGTTTGCGAAGGCAGTTCGAAGACGATTTCGCGGGCGACACTCAGGGAAGGGAAAGTCCCCGCCAGGCTGAGCTGGCGCCGGGCACCATCCACCACGACCCAGGCAAGGTCGGGAGTCGCCGAGAGAGCTTCGGGCGGGAACTCGAGCGCAAACTCCGTCGGTCCCGCTGCTTGTGCCTCCGTTTCCAGGGCGAACGCACAGGACAAGGGAGCGAAGGACACAGCCAGGCGCGCGCTCTGCACCCCCTCCACGCTACGGGAAAGACGCACCCCGTCCGGCAGTCCCTCCCGCTCGGCCTCCGCCAGGCTGAAACGGGTGCCTTTCCAATGCGGCAGAAAGCCGGTCACGCTGACGCGCCGCGCCAACGCCTCCTCGCCAAACCGCAGCTCTTCCGGTCCCGCGGCACCGAGGGTCATGGTCCAGGGCGGGTGCACGATCCGCTCCTGTGCAACAGCCCCCGCCCCAACCAGGAAGAGGGCAGTGAGAATGCCATGCGTGCGTACCATGGGAGATCCTCCTAACCGCAAAACCGCTTGCTTCGTGAAGTTCGGAGTCGCCGCACGACCTTCGGCGGTGCTCAGGGTCGGCGCGGAAAAAACTCCACATTTCGCTGCAGCCGAGCCCGGTTCCTGGCAAGGCGCGAGCGCAGCGGGCACCTGTCTGCGTGCGTACACGCACAGGCAGATACCCGCAATGGTACGTCCCGAGCGAACAACGCAACCAGGGACCGGGAGCGTCGCAGCCCTTTGGGTCGAGGCGGCGCACGGTCATCCACGTCGTTGCTCGTTGGTTACATACCTTGGGGTATGCGCCCTCCTCGCGCCTGGCTGCGCTTCATAGGCGCCGCTACGACACAGTTGAGGCAAGTTCGTAGGATGTGTGGGCAAGGACCATCGGGCTGCCTTGAGATGCGCGTTCTGGTGCGGCGACAGGCCCGTCCCATACGCCTGCGCCCGGCTCACGGGCGCGGGACGCCACAACCCACCGGGAGCGGTCGAGACCGTGATCCCGACCGCACCACGATAGCCCGAACGGACCGCGAAACAAGCAGTGCCTTCCCGGGTGGCGTGCCGCCTTGGTTCCTCGGGCCTCAGTAGGTCGCGCGAGCCGAGCGCGACGGTCTTTGGGATTGCCCCCATCAGCTCGTGGCGGCTGCCTCCCTTGACGCTACAGTCAGGTCGCGCGACCTGCCTGCCTGCCGGCAGGGCCGATCGCGACGGTCCCTGGGGATGCGCCCCTCGGTTCATGGAGCAAGGAATCCATGCTTTCGGCACACGGTTTACGGTATGGTCATGGATCCCCTCGTCAAGGCCACAGTGTGCCTTCTGCCAGGAACTCGGAGAACCGGCGGAACGGCACGCAACTCAGCCGCGAACTGCCCGGGGTTACCCAGGAGCCGGTGGTAGGTCTCCTCGGAGAGCAGGTTCACCACGTGGGCATCCGGGAACTCCTTGCGCAGCCACGTGCTCTTGCCCGTGCCACGCGGACCCAGGAGGAAGAAGCTCTTCCCTGGCGGCTTCAGAATCCTGGGGACTTCCATGTGTCATGGTCTCCGTCATTACTCGCTGCAAAGTGACGATACCATGGTCGTCCTGTCTGGACCATGCCAGCCCAAGCAGTGGGCGGGAGGGCGTCGCTGGCACCTGACCGCTGCCGACTGCCATCGTCTTCTTGGGGGGTACCCCGGACAGGCGCACGGCCCTTGCGTTCGCGGCGCTCGGGGGTAACGCTTCGGGCTGGAGATGGAAGGTCGGTCGCAGCCGTCGATGGGAGACACGACGAGCTGCTGAGAATCGCGGGGCATGAACACCGGCACCGCGTCCGTCGCGGCGGGCATCCCGTGCAGTATGGCGGCGTGCCGTCCTCCAGCGACGGGGCGGACCTGATCATCGAGCGCGCCCTGGCTGCGTCCCCCGAGGACCCGCTCTGGATCGTCGTGCTGGGAGCCGCGACCAATACGGCCAGCGCCCTGCTCATGGCGCCCGAAATCACCCCCCGCGTTCGCGTCGTTTTCCACGCCCGCTGCGCCCGGTTGTGGCCGGAACGCACGGTCCAGTTCAACGTCGTCGGCGACGTCGCGGCCGCGGACCATGGACCTATCCGGAGTGCCGGAGCCGTTTGACCATGTTTGAACGGTTGAATGGCAGCGGAACTGGCATGCA
>JAFGRS010000100.1 GCA_016935045.1 Lentisphaeria bacterium
CCATGTCCCCGGGGTTCTCGGGTGGACACATGCGGTGTGGCAGAACTCGTGCGGCATGGGGACCTACGGAGCTGACATGCGCCCTCCGGCGGGGCCACGGTGTGTTTCGCGTTCCCGGCGGTGCTATACTCCAGGCCTCGCCATGTTCATCGTGGGGCACGCGCACGTGGAACGCCCTGAGAAGATGCGCTGGGGCCCGCCGCCCTCTGTGCGGGCCCCAAGGAGGGAACAGGTCATGAGCCGCCGGTCCTTGCGTCTGGTTCTCCTCCTTCTCGCTGGGGCCCTGTCCGCGGCCGAGCCGGGTGCCGTTCACCTGCGACACCTGAACTATGTCGTGCTGCGGCCGGAGGAGGGTTTCGCCGGGGGCGATCTCCGCGTGGACTCGATTCGGCATGGCTATCGGGCCTACGAAGACGGCCTCGACTGCACCCTCGTCGGCGCCGACAGTGCCATCGCGGCGCGGGCCGCCGCCGGCCCCGGAGGGAGTGTCACTCTGTCCCTCGAGGGCGCTGCCGGCGCACTGCTCGCGCTCGAGGTGCGGAGCGGCTGGAACCTGGCCGTTGCCCATCTGCCCCCCGGGATGGCCTGGGCGTTGCGCAGCGGGATTCGCGCGCCCCTCGAAACCGTACGCGAATGGGGCCCGTTGCGCTTCTTTGTGCCCGAGGGGAGCGCCTATTTCAACCTCTGGATCCAGGCCGCGGTCAGCGGGGAAGGGGCGCACCTCGTCGTCCGCGATCCGGACGGGGGCGTCGTGCTCGAGCGGGAGGACGACTTCGACACGCGGACCAAGCTGCAGATCCGTGTCCCCGGGGGGCATGCCGGTCGGGCCTGGTCGGTGGAACTGCTGCGCTGCGGTACCCCCGGGCTGGCGACGGACGATGTGGCCTTCGAGCTGGGTCGGCACCTGCCTCCTTTCCTGACGCCGCGGGCCGACTGGGCCGTCCGTTTCGCCGCGGACTGGCGCTATGACCCGGATGCCCCGGGGCCGCCGGCGGACGTGGCCCCGGTTGCCCCCCGACGCCCCGCCTACCAACCTCTGCCCCCCGAGCGCCTGGCGCCGGCATACGAACGTCGCGGCGGTCCGGAGTGGCGGACCAGCCTGCCCTTCACCTATGTTCTCGACTACGGTCCGCATCACCTGGCGGACGCGGAGTACGTGGCGACCGTCGGGAAGGCCCCGCCTGTGCTTCTCCACCTGGGCAAGGACGTGCCGTTCAACCACGGCTGGGGCCCCGTCCGCGCCCTCGGGGGAGAGAATCAGGCCTTTGGCAAGGGGGACGCGATCACGCGCCTCGAACCGGAGGAGGTGCGCCAACGCCTGGCGGCACTCACCGACCTGGCTGCCCGGCTCCATGCCGCCGGCGTGCGCACCGTCACCCCCTACATCTGCGCCATGACCCTCAACGGCGACCCCGACCGACGCTCCGGTTTCTGGGAATTCTACGACCACTGGGACGAGTACCGTGCCCTCGGCCTCGGCGCACGCCCCGCGACAGATCCCGGGCAATGGCTGCAGACAACCCCCGAAGGACAGCCGAAGCTCTACTACGCCTACGACATGGGCAAGGGCTGCTATCCACCCTTCGAGACCAACCACCGTTTCGCCGCCTGCTGGCACACGGATGGCTGGCGCACCTGGCTGCTCGAAGTGGTCCGCTTCGTCGCACGCTGCGGGTTCGACGGCGTCTTCGTCGACAACGGCACCAGCCAGCGCTCCACCTCCGCCGCGGCCCTGCGGGCGTTCCGTCAGTACCTGGCCGCGCGCACCACCCCGGAGCAGGCCCTCGACCGCCTGGGCATCGAGGCCCTCGACGGGGTGCTTTTCCCGGCAGCGCGGGACGCCACGCCTCTGGCCGCCGAGATGCAGCGCTTCTGGTGCGTCACGATCCGGGACCAGATGGCTGCCATCAAGGCCGCGGGGAGCACGGTTCTCGGGCGGGAGTTCGTCGTTTTCCCCAACGGCGGGCATCCGGCAGCCATCCAGGAGGCCCTGCGGGACACCGATTTCGTGATGTTCGAGAAATCCGCCGGCAGCCACGGCACGCACCCCGGGCTCGTGCTCGACCCCATCGTTGGTGACCTCGCCCTGCGCAGCCTGAATGACAACATCTTCGAGTATGTCTTTGTACGTTCCCTGCGCGAACGGGTGCGCCCGGTCGTCCTGACACGTCCCGGATATCCCCAGTCCCGGCCCTGGCTGCGGCTGAACGCGGATGCCGCGCGACTGGGCATGGCCGAGTGCGCCGCGTTTTCGGGTGGCGGGGGCTTTCTACTGCGGCCGCGGTTCGATGTCTACCAGGATGCCCTCAACGAGTACCGGGAGTTCTTCGAGTCCCATCCGGAGCTGTACGCGGGGCTTCTGCCGCACGAGGCGGTGACGGTGCTGGCGCTGGCGGAGCAGGATTGGCTGGGCAACGGGCGCCATCTGGCGCTGGTCCGCCGGTTGACCCCGATGCTCGCGGACGCGCATGTCCCCTTCGGCTTCCTGTCCGAACGCCGGCTCGACCGGGGGGACACCCCGCCCGCTGCCACGCTGGTCGCCTGCGGCCTGTCCGGCCTGCCGGCCTCCCGCCTGCGGGTCCTCGCCGACCATGTGCGTGCCGGGGGCTCCCTGCTCCTCACCGACCGCCTGACCGCGGACGGCGCGCCGTCCGGTCCCCATGGGAACGTGCCCGCGATCCTCGATCCCCAGGCCGGTACAGGGGGCCGCGTACGGCTCCTCGATGATCTCGAATCCGTGCCGGCCGCATTGGCGCCGCATGCGATCCCGGTTCGCCGCGAAGACGGGGGCTCGACGGCGGGACTGCGCCTGGCACTCTACCGGTCGCCCGACGGCCGCCGCCTGCTCTGCCACCTCGTCAACGTCCACGTGCCCCTGGGAACGGCCGCCCCGCCGCCGGAGGTCGCGGAGAACGTGAGGGTCAGCCTCCCCATCCCGGAAGCCGCAAGGGTCGCCGGATTCCGCGTCTTGAGCCCGGATCAGCCCTCACCCCTCGAGGCGGAGCTTACCCAGACCCCCGGCGCCGCCACGGTCCGCCTGCCCAGCCTGCGGATCTACGCGGTCATCGAACTCGGCCTCGAACCCCGACCGTAGCCACCACCATGCAGAGAAAAGCGCACCGTCCGTGCCTCGCCGGATCCCCGGACCTCACCATGTGGATCGTGGGGCGCGCGCGTGGAACGCCCGGAGAAGATGTGCTGGAACACGCCGCCTGCCTGTGCGTCGCACCTGCCTGCGCGTGCCGGTGCGTTCTGGCCTTCCCCGGGGGGTATGGATCTCAGCCAACCCCCCGCAGGCTGCGCATGAACTGCTGCAATGCGAGCCTGGCCTTTTCCTCGTCGGAATCGGCCACGGGGAGGGCCCGGTTGGGCCGGATATCGAAGGGGAGTTCCTCCGGGCATCGCGTGAACACCAGGGTGAATTTCTCGAGGGCGCAGGCGTATCCGGCCTCGTAGTAGACGTTGGCGTTGGCCGCGGAGGCGTACACGACCACGAGATGCGCATCCCGGATGCGGCTGAGGAGATCGGTGTTGATGGGTCGGGTGGTGGCGATCTCGTCCATACGCCTCACGCTGAACCCTGCATCCCTCAGCCAAGGGGCCAGGGTGGAGCGATACCAGAGGTCGCTGGCCTCGTCCCCGTAGGGCATCACCACAAAGCCGTACTGCCGCTCGATCTGCTTCTGAATGCGTCTCAGGAGTACGCCTTTGACCCACTCCAGGAAGTCGCCGCCCCGTGGTTTGGGGAGGAAGTGGTACGGCTTGTTCAGGGCTCGGACATCGTCCCGGACGTCGTGCTGGGACATGAGAAGGACGGCCTCCAGGCCGAGGATCGTGCTGATCCCCTCGGCCAGGATGAGCCCCCCGTACTGCGCTCCCTTGTAGGGGATCTTCGCGTCCACGAGCACGATGTCGAAGAGACGTTTCTGGACTTCGTTCACGGCTTCGGCGGCGGAGTAGACGCTGTACACCGTGTGTCCGAGCTCGTTCGCCAGCACGTCCTCGTAGACCTCCAGCACCTCGTCCTGGTCGTCGACGATGAGGATGGAGAGATGGCCTATTCTGCTCATGTTCCGGTTTCCATGGGCAAGACCACCTCGACCTGCGCCCCGCCATCCGGCTGGTTGGCCGCTCGGAGGCCTCCCCCCAGCCGGGCCGCGATCTCGTGGATCAGGTAGAGGCCGTACCCACCGGTACTGGCCTCGCGTTTCGGCCGCAGGCTCCCTTCCCGAATCCGTGCCAGGAGGGGTTCCGCGAAGCCGGGTCCGGAGTCGCTGCAGCGGATGACGAGTTCATCCCGGCGGGGGGAGACCCGCAGCCGCAGACGGATGGTGGCCCCGCTGCCGGAGCTGCACGCCTTCGTCGCGTTCGCGAGCAGCTCTCCGGCGATGAAGGCGGCGATGGGGAGGGGGAGTTCGACCCCTGACAGATCGTCCAGCGACGGCTTGTAGAGGATGTCTGGATTGGCCTTGGCCTGCATCTCGACCAGGGATCGGACCCGCGACTCGATGCCTTCGGAAGGCTCCCGGGTGGGAGCGTAATACTCCCGCGAAAGGGCCTGGACCAGCCGCAGGACCGCCTCGAGGTGTTCCAGGCTCGCTCGGGTCCTCTCAATTCTGCTCAGGAAGGCCTCGGGCAGTTCCACACCCTGTGCGCGCCGCTGCAGGGTCTCCAGGTTTGTCTTGGAGGTCCAAAGGGTGTTGAGCGAGTCATGCAGCAGTCCCCCCACCACGTAGGGGTAGATGTCCCGGTCCAGCGGGCGCCGCGGGACCGGTCGGGCAGGAGCATGGTCGAGTTGCTGCGGGGCGACGGGGGCTTTCGACTCCTTCCCGGTCTGCTGGATGACTCGGGCGACCAGCTCCCGGATGTCCCGCACATTGTAGGGTTTGGAGATGAAGTCGCAGGCTCCCATCTTCAGGGCTTGCTGGGCCGTCTCCCCGGTCGCATAGCCGGTCAGGAGAACTACGGGGATATCCCTATAGCTCACCCGGATGGCCTCGAGGAGTTCGATCCCGGACATCCCGGGCATCCGGATGTCGGAGAGCACCAGCTCACAGGGCTCCTGCCGCAGTTGCTCCAGGGCCTCCACGCCACTCTGGGCGGTGCGGAGGGCAATGGGATGGGTTTCCCCGTCGATGGGAACTCCCGGGGTGAGGATGAACTTCAGGGCTTCCCGGGGGCCCAGCTCGTCGTCCACCACCAGAATGCGAAAGGGCTTGTTCTTCTCTGCCATGAGGGTGAATTCCACGGATCCGGCCAACGGCAGACTCCCGGTCTTCCGGCCGTCCTCAACGTAGGCCGTGGAAGCGCTTTCGCCAACCCGGTCCCGTGACCCATGGGGTCTGCGCAGAGGCGTCAGGGGATCGTTCCAAGTCCCGCTTCACACCTCGACGCTGCCCTCGAAGGCGAAGGCGGCGGGGCCGTCCATGAACACATGGTCGTTGTCGGCCCAGGTGATGCGCAGATCCCCGCCGGGGAGGTGGACGGTGACGTCCCGCTCGGTGAACCCGTTGAGGGCGCAGGCGACGGCCGTGGCGCTGGCCCCGGTGCCGCAGGCCAGGGTTTCGCCGGCACCGCGTTCCCAGACGCGCAGCCGCAGTTCGCGGCGGGACAGCACCTGGACGAACTCGACATTGGTCCGGCGTGGGAAGAGGGGATGCGTCTCGATGGCGCGGCCATCGCGCAGCACCTGTTCGTCGGTGATCGAAGGAACGACGATCACGGCATGCGGGTTGCCCATGGAGACGGCGGTGAAGGCGTAGGAGGTCCCCGACTCGAGGGTGAGGGGTTCGTTGAGCACGGGGTCCCGGGGAACGGCGACCGGGATATCCGGGCCGTTGAGGATGGGCCGGCCCATGTCCACGCGCACGCTCGCGACGGCGCCGTCCTCGACGGTCAGGTCGAGGGTGAGGATGCCGCGGCCGGTGCGCACGCGGAGGTGTCGCTGGTCCGTATGGCCGCGGTCGTAGACGTACTTGGCCACGCAGCGGATGGCATTGCCGCACATTTCGGCTTCGGAGCCGTCCGCATTGAACATGCGCATGCGGAAGTCCGCTTCCGGATCGGGGAGGATCAGGACGATGCCGTCACCGCCGATCCCGAAATGCCGGTCGCTGAGTCGCGGGGCGACGGCCGCGGGGTCGGGGAGGAGGTCGGGGATGCCGACGCAATCGAAGTAGATGTAGTCGTTTCCCAGGCCGTGCATCTTGGTGAAGGGCACAATGGGCATGGTCGGGTCTCCCGTTCCCGCCCCGGGGCGGTGGGGTCACACGCTTTCGGCCAGGATCTGTTCGACGAGTTCGTGGTTGCTCAGCCCGCGGCGGGCCAGGTGCAGTTCCCCGGCCCGGATGACCACCTCGGCGGGCATGGGGCGGAGGTTGTACACGCCTCCCATGCTGTAGCAGTAGGCGCCGGCGTTCTCGATCGCCAGGAGGTCCCCCTCGCGGATCTCCGGCAACGGCCGCAACTCGGCGAAGCGGTCTCCCGTCTCGCAGATGTTGCCGCAGACGTCGTAGACAGCCTCGGGGCCGTCGGGATTGGTCAGGTTGACGATGTGGTGATAGGCGCCGTACATGACCGGCCGGATGAGCTGCGGGAAACCCGAGTTGCAGCCCGCCATCAGGCGCCCCTGGTTGTCCTTGAGGGTGTTGACCTCGATCACGAGGCAGCCGCACTCCGCCACGATGTAACGCCCCGGCTCGAAGCGCATCTCCAGCTCCCGGCCGTAGGCGCCGCAGAACTCCCGGAACAGGCGCGCGATCTCCGCACCCATGGCGGCGTAGTCCACCCGTGTCTCCTCGGGTCGGTAGGGGACCTTGAAGCCGCCGCCGAAATCGAGAAACCGCAGGTCCGGAAAACGCGCCGGCGTCGCCAGGGACATCAGGTTCTGCATGCTGCGGTAGACCGAGCTTTCCCGGGTCAGGCCGGAGCCCGTATGCTCGTGCAGTCCCACGACCCGGAGCCCGTGCCGCGAGACCAGGTCCGCAACCCGGTCCGCATCCTGCATCAGGATGCCGAACTTGGTGGCCGGGCCGCCGGTGGTGGTCTTGGCGGTCTCCCCGTCCACAACGTCCGGGTTGAAACGGATGCAGACGTCCGTCCCGGGGAACTCCCGTCCGAACTTCTCCAGCCGCGACAGCGAACCGATGTTCATCAGCACCCCCGTGCGCTGGACCTCCCGCACCTCCGCATCCGTCATGCTGTTGGCCGTGTATAGGATCCGTTCCACCGGGAAGCCGATACGCCGGGCCAGGATCACCTCGCCCGGACTGACGGTGTCGAGGGCCGCGCCCGCCGCGTTCAGGATCCCCAGCAGGGCCACGTTGTAGTTGGCCTTCATGGCGTAGTGGATGGTGAGCCGGGGCCAGGCAATGACGTCGTGCAACTCCTGGTAGCGCCGCAGCATCAGGTCTGCGTCGTAGACGAACAGCGGCGTCCCGAACTCCCGGGCTGCCTGGAGGAGAGTGTCCCTGCTCACGGCCATGTGCGGTTGTCCTTCTGCCATCACGCCATCCGGTTCGGTCCACGTCTCCGCCCGGCATGCCAGGGGCGTTCTCCGGGGGCTCGGAAACATGCCGGGCGCACAACGTAATGGGGAAACGAACGCCTGCAACCGGGCGCGGGCTTCCGGGCAGGGCCGACGGCCCTCCGACGGCCGATCCCTCCCGTCCCCGGTACCGGCCGGCGCCCCCGACGGCCGATCCCTCCCGTCCCCGGTAGCGGCCGGCGCCCCCGACGGCCGAAAACTCCGACGGGATGGTGCGCGGAGGGCCGCGCCCCGTAC
>JAFGRS010000101.1 GCA_016935045.1 Lentisphaeria bacterium
AGGGGGGCGCCGCTTCCTGGGGGGGCAGGGCAGGGGGAGGGTCGCCGTCCCGGGGTGTGCTCTGTCTGCTCAGCCAGTCGGCATAGAGCCCGCGGCGCCATGCCGCCACGGCGCTCTCCGCACTGCCCTGATGCTCGCACAGGAAGCCATGCATGAGCGCGGCCTCCGACCAGTAGTAGTAATCGGAGAACGGGGTGCCGCACAGGCTGTCCAGGATGTGTTCGGCCCTGGTGATGTCCTCCAGGGCCGCATCCCACTGTTCCCGTGCCACGAGGATACGGGCACGTTCGAGGAGCAGGCCCGGCAGAAGGCTCGGGGTGTGCCGCCAGGGGCCTTCCTGGAGTTCGTCGAGCCGGCGGTTGATCCAGGTCAGGGCGTCGGTGTGCCGTCCTGTCTGTCGCAACAGCCAGCAGTACTCGATGCCCGTCTCCACGAGGGGTTGGCCGGCGAAGCGTGCGAGGGCGTCCTCGGCCACGCGGATGGCGGGTTCAAGCCGGCCGGCGCCCTGGAGTGCGCGCACGTAGCGCCAGACGATGTACGACTGGGACTGGGGAGGCTGATCGAAGAACTCCACGATCCGCACGGCCCGTTCCGCGTCCGCGACCCGGTGTGGGTCGTGGGCAAAGGCCCTGAGCCGCCCGCTCCGCTGGGCGTAGATCTGGACAATGGTCTCCTGCAGGCCATGGGGCACCTGGAGCACGACTTCGCGGAAGCCGTAGCGCGAACTGACACCGTCGAAGAGGACATTGGCTTCCGCGAAGCGTCCCTGTTCGAGGTAGGTGAGCCAGAGTTGACAGGCAGCAATCAGGGGCCAGCGCTGGCCGGGTTCGGACGCGATCTGCTCGAGGACGGGCATCGCCTCCTCAGCTTTTCCGGTGGCCTTGAGGCAGAGTGCCTGTTTGAGGCGCACTTCCGGGACAAGATCCGTGGCGCTGCTGCCGAGTTCCTGTGCACGGTAGAAGTCGAGGGCATCCTCGTACCGGCCCTGAGTGAAGAGTTGGTCCCCCTGTTCGAGGGCGCTTGGGGTTGGGGGCAGTGGACGCATCTCTGCGCGCAGGCGCGCCAGGGGAATCCCCTCTGGCCACAGGACCCCGAAGGCTCCCGCCTGTCCCGCAGCCAGGGGGAAGGCGTCGTGGAAGACAAGGGGCGGCAGCCCGCCCACCCGGAAGGTGAGGCGGTCGCCTTCCCGCGCCGCACGCAGGACAAGGTCCGCGTGCGCGAGGGGGCTCACGTCCAGGGCGTGTTCCAGCAGGATGGCATCGCCGCGGCTGATGCGTGCCCAGGCGGTCTCCACCGGGGTAACCAGCTCGATGAAGGCTGGCGGCGAGGGGTCTGTAGCCGAGGTCGGTGCAGACACAGACCGCCCGCGGCGGCTGCTGAGAATGAACCGGTAGCTCTGCCTTTCCACAGCATTGAGTGCCAGGCCAAGCTCCTGCGCCGCGGACCATTCCCTGCCAAAGGTGGCTTCGATCTGAACCGGTCCCGCCGCTCCCTTGCTGCAGAGCAGGGACCCATCCGGTTCCGTTCCCGCGCCCGTCGTGCGCAGGAGGGCACCCTTCTGAACTCCCACGAGGTGGGCCGCAAAGACAGACGGAAGCTCCGCATAGGGTGCCGTGAGGTCGAATACGGTCTGCCAGGTGCTTCGGCGTTGGCCGAGGGCATGCCGCAACGGCGGTCCGGCGGCTGGATCGCGATGGGCGATCTCCGCGATGAGCGCCTCGATTTCTGTCGCGCCTGCGAGGTCGAGGCGGGGGCCCTGGATCCGTTGCTCGATCTGGCGGATGGCGGCGACGTGGAAGCGTTTCCGCAGGGTGACTGCCTGTCCGGGTTGGAGACGTTCGAGTTGGGCCAGGATATCGTCCCCCCTGGCGAAATGGCTTGGCTGCCACCTCTCGTCTGCCATACAGGTCTGCAGCGCAAGGGTGAGCCCGGCGACACGTCGTGCTTCGAGGACGTGAGCGCCGACGGTTGCCGCCACGGCCAGACCGAGCACCGCGGCGGCGACAGCAACGGCGGTGACGGGGTTGCGGCGGGTCCTGCGCCAGAGGCGTTCCGGCAGACTCGAACGTCGCGCCAGGATTCCTTCACCGGCGATGAAGCGCCGGAGGTCCTCCGCCAGATCGGCTGCGCTGGCGTAACGTTCCCGGATCTCCCTGGCCAGGCACTTCATGCAGATGGTTTCCAGGTCGCGGTGAACCTGGGGATTGCGTTGCCGCAGGGGCACAGGTTCCTCGGTTTGCACGCGACGGATGATCTCGCCGGAGCTGCCGAGGAAGGGAGGCCGGCCGCAGAGCAGGTCGTAGAGCAGCGCACCCAGGGCATAGACGTCGGTCTGTGGTCCGACGTCCGCGACTTGCCCGGCGGCCTGCTCGGGGGCCATGTACGCCGGCGTCCCGATGATCTGGCCGTCCTGAGTCATCTGGACTCCGTCCCGGCTGGTCTCCTTGGCCAAACCGAAGTCCATGAGGACAGGCTGCCCTGTTTCGGCGTCGACCATCACGTTGGCCGGTTTGATGTCGCGATGGATGACACCGTGGGCGTGGGCATAGGCCACGGCTCGGGAGAGGGTCTCGACCATCTCGGCTACGCGATGCGGAGTCGGGGTATCCCTCTTGCTCCATTCCCGCAGGGTACATCCTGCGATGAAATCCATGATGATATGGGGTTGGCCGCCATGCTCTCCCACCTCATGGATCGAGCAGATGTTGGGGTGACGGAGACCAGCGGCGGCCCGGGCCTCGCGCAGGAAGCGCTCCCGGTCCTGGTCCCCCACCAGTCTCGAAGCGAGGGGTACCTTGATCGCCACCAGGCGCTTGAGGCGCGGGTCCCTGCCCTTCAGGACCATGCCCATGCCGCCGCAGGCGATCCTGCCAAGCACTTCGTAGCCCGGGAACGAGTCCCGAACGCCCTCCGCCGCCGCCAGGGGCCGCTGCGCGCAGACCAGGGCACTGCCGCGGGGAACGCTCGAATGGCAGCGTGGGCAGGTCACACGGCCCGATGAGGAATCCGCCTGCTCGGCCATGACCTCGTTGCACACCGGGCAGATCAGCGTGGCGCTCTGCGCCCCAAACGTCATGCCAAACCCCCCCGTCACCGGCGGCATGGCCCCTCAGCGCCGCGGGACGACGAAACGTCAAAGACGCGGGACAGGACCCGGGGCCGTCCTCAAGGCACTCCGTTGTCCCAAGATACCGAGAGCCGGGCAGTGTGTCAATCGCGCCCCGGCCGCCGCAGACAATGCCTCAGTGAACGCCGGGAGGCTCGCGATACGCTCGCGCTCCAGGGGGATGGAGCGCCCGCGGCCGCGCGGGCACTCGCGGGTTTCACTGAGGCCTTACCGCCGCAACTCCGTCCACCAGGCCGCCCCCGGTGGCCGTTCAGCCGGACTCGCACCCCCTCGTCGCTGTCCAGGAAGAGGGCCCCGGAAGCGGCGTCCGCGGCGGCGGTCGTGCGGTACAGGTGGGTGGCGCAGGCACCGGGACGGGAGGGCAATGCCTGCACGGCGCCATCCGGCCAGGTCCATACCGGAACCCGGTCGGAGTCGTCCCCGGCGCCGAGGACGGCAGACCGCAGCGCCACTGCCGCGCAGATGCCCGCTCCCCTCCGGATCGTGGGGTCCCGCCCCGTCGCACTGAACCTCGGTGGTCCCATCGTCTCACTCTTGCCCATGCTGCCGCCCGGGTCACAGCCAGAGGGGAGTCACCCCCGGGCCGGAACGGTCCAGGGTTCCGGAAGCGAGCAGGCGGTCGAGTTCGCCGAGAAGTCGTTCCCGGTCACGGGGGAAGCGCCCCTCCAACGGCACCACGTTCGAGGCGTGGTCGGCCCGGAACACCGTCTGCCGCAGCTCGAGGGCCGCCAGCAGGTCACGAAGCTCGCGCGCCGCATCCCACTCGGTCAGAGGCCGGAACGCCCCCGTCTCCACCCAGCGCGCCAACTCCGTGCCGGGAATGGGGATCACGCGCAGGGCCGAGAGCAGGCGTGGCTGCATGCGGTTCAGGGCTGCGGCCGTGCTCCGGGCATGGTCCGCGGAACCCTCGCGGCCGCCCAATCCCACCAGCACCATGACCGAAAGACGCAGCCCACACTCCTGGGCCCGCTGCACCGCCTCGATCATTTCCCCGGCGGTCTCCCGTTTCCGCATCCGCCGCAGCACCGCGTCATCGCCGCTCTCGAGCCCCAGATACAGGGTGTGCAGGCCGAGTTCCCGCAACCGTGCCAGCTCTGCGGCCCCCTTCTCCATGATCGAAGACCCATTGGCATACGCGCTGACACGCTTCAGCCGAGGCAACTCCTGCCGCAGCACCGACAGGACCCCTGCGAACGCCGCTGCGGACAGGGCCATGACGTCTCCATCCGCCAGGAACACGCGTGTGGCGCCGCGGTCTTCCCGGGCAGCCCGGCGGATTTCGGCCGCCATCTCCGGCTCGGAGAAGGATCTGGCCGTGACCCCCTTGTACATGCCGCAGAAGGCACAGGCATTCCATGGACAGCCATCCATGATGCGGACGATCAGGCTGTCCCCCTCGGCGGGTGGGCGGAACAACCTGTGGGCGCCAACGGCCATGGGCACATTCCTTAACGGTCTGACGGCGGCATCTTCGGGCCGATGGGACGGGGCGGGGCCGGTGGTCCGGACTCTCCGTCGATCCCCGCCGACTCGGCCGTCGCTCCGGGTGTTTCGGCACGAACGCGGCGTACCGGCGCGAGGCGTACCGTGCTCCCGGTCCTCGCGTCGGGCGTACGGCCGTAACATGTCCCCGTGTCCGCCCCGGGGCCAGCCCGGGAGGCTGACGCGGGCGCATGTCAGCTCCGTAGGTCCCCATGCCGCACGAGTTCTGCCACACCGCATGTGTCCACCCGAGAACCCCGGGGACATGG
>JAFGRS010000102.1 GCA_016935045.1 Lentisphaeria bacterium
CCATGTCCCCGGGGTTCTCGGGTGGACACATGCGGTGTGGCAGAACTCGTGCGGCATGGGGACCTACGGAGCTGACATGCGCCCCTCGCGGCGCTCGGCGCTTTCCCAAGGCCATCACCCCGGCTATACTACCCGGCTGAGACATGGCAGGGACACCGGGTTGCCGCGGGAAAGCCGTCATGACCCTACGGGAACTGCAGGAACACACCGAGCAATACGTCGTGGCCATCATGGCCGGTCGGCGCCACACCCTCTACGACCGCTGTTTCTGCGCCGCTCTGTTCAGCCTGTCGCGTCTGTATCGCTCGTTGGTTCAGCTTCGTCTGACCCTATACGGCGAGCGCATCATTCGGCAACGGATGCTGGGGTGTTTTGTGATCAGCGTGGGGAACCTCACCTGTGGTGGCACGGGCAAGACGCCGGTGGTGGAGGTGTTTGCCCGGACCCTGGCGGCCAAGGGTCGCCGGGTGGCCATTCTCAGCCGCGGATACCGGAGCAAAGCGCGCCCATTGCTGGAGCGTTTGCGCTCGCTGCTGGTCAGCGACTACGACGCGATTCCGCCGCGGGTGGTATCGGACGGTGAGCGCCTGCTCATGGACTCGGCGACGGCCGGAGACGAGCCCTACATGCTGGCCAGCAACCTGCCCAACGTCCGCGTGGTGGTGGACAAGGACCGGGTCAAGGCGGGGCGCTATGCGGTCCAGGAACTCGGGGCCGACACCCTGCTCCTGGACGACGGCTTCCAGTACCTCCGCCTCAAACCCCGCCTCAATATCCTGCTGGTCGACTCGACGGACCCTTTCCACAACCACCATCCCCTGCCTCGTGGTCTCCTGCGCGAACCCATCAAGAACCTGCGCCGCGCCGATTACGTCTTCCTGACCAAGTGCGAGGCCGGGCGGAGCCTCGAGCACCTCCGCCGCTTCATTCAGCGTCACAACTCCCGCGCCGAGATCATCGAGTGTACCCATCGTCCGCTCTACCTGGAAGACGTTTTCACGGGCGAGCGCCATCCGCTGGAGTTGCTGTGCGGCCGGCGTCTCGCAGCCATCAGCGGGATCGCGGTGCCGGCCAGTTTCGAGGCCTTTCTGCGGCGGCTGGGGGGAGAGCTGGTGCACGCCGAGCGCTTTGCCGACCACCATCGGTACCGGCAACAGGAGATCATTGACTTCATCAACGCGGGGTTGAGCTGCGGCGCGGAGTTCCTGCTGACCACGGAGAAGGATGCTGTCCGGGTCCCAAAACTCGAGCGTCGGGATCTGCCGCTGTATTTTCTCCGTGTGGAGATCGACATCCTGAGCGGCCGGGAGAGTTTCGACCAGTGCATCGCGCGGATCTGCTTTCTGTGAGGGCGTCGCGGTGCCGCAATCGTCCGTTGTGCTGTTGCGCAATTCCGAATTGTGCGTAAAGTAGGTTCAGGGCGTGTTGGTGCCGATCGCGTTGCGTGCGGCTGGACGGAATGGAAGAACCGCCGCGGGCAGGTTCCTGTCGGTGGCGGTCAGAAGGAGAGCAGAGGCGATCATGGCCAGGACCACCTTCCAACGTGCGTGCAGGGGCAGGGCATTCGCAGCGATTCTGGCAACGGTTTTTCTGCTGCCGGGTTGGCTGCGAGGGGTGACGGAGGGTACGGAAGTTTCCCAGCAACGGGTTGCTTTGCTGCGCCGTCTGGCCGAAGACGGGCTGACACAGCACGGGCTCGACGCCCCGGGCTTTGCGTTGGCGCGGACGGTGGTGACGGAGTTTTTCAAGGTTGTGCCGGATTGTCCTTCGGCGATGGCGTTGGCGGAGCCGGTGCAGGAGGAGGAGTGTCGTCGGGCAGCCCGGGTCATCGCCGAGGAGTTGGTTCGGACGAAGTTTCCCGACCTCGATCCGGAGGTCCTGGCGGCGGAGGCCGCGGAGAGGTTTCCTTACTACGAGGAAGGCGACATCGTCGAGGTCCCGTACCAGATCAACCCGGTGCGCCGGGAGACGGTAAAAGGTCCCTACCGGGGGCGGACCCCCAATGCGGTCCAGATCGGGCGCTGGACCATCATGGTGGCCGACATCGAACGGGTGCCGGACAGCGCGGATCTGCTGCTGCGTCTCGATGCGGAACGCTGCAAGGAGTTGCGTCGGGCCTACATGGAGGAGAAGCAGACCGCCCACAGCGATGCGCGGGAGACCTATCGGCAGACGGTGCGGGCAGTGGCGCGTCGGGAGCAGTACCGCATGGGTGCGCAGCGCAACGAAGAGCGGGGGTATGTCTTCTACACGGGGAGTTGGCTGCCCGTGCGCGATGCGGCTGCCAGGATCGTGGAAGATGAACGGGCTCGGATGCAGAAGGAGGCGAAGGACCGTGAGGCTGCCCAGGTGGAAGCCAAGAAGACGGCCGCCGAAGAGCTGCTGGTTGCCCATGCGGCGGCCCGGCAGTTGTCCCCCCACAGTCTCTATGTGGACCCCGAGGCCGAGTATGCGGCCCTGATGGCGCGTGTGGAAGCGGAGAAGGCGCGCCGGGCGGCAGAGGCGAGTGCCAAGGCAGAGGGCGAAGAGGGAACGTCCGGGACGAGCGCAGAGGAAACGGCGGGCACCCCCTTTGACTCCACTCCGGACGCTGCCTCATCGACCGGGGGTCCGTCTGCGTCGCCGGCGGCTTCCCCGACGGTTGGGGAGGAGATCCGTGTCGGGTTCCCGGTCTGGTTGATTGTGGTGGCCATCCTGTTCGCGGTCGGTTGTGTTGTGGCTATCGTGCTGAGCATCAAGCGGAGCCGTCGCCCGCCGGCCAAGGACTTCTTCGAGGCGAAGGGTCGGGTCGAGAAGAACTTCTGGGGCATGGCCGATGCCGATCCCGAGCACTTCAAGTACGTGGCCTACCGCTACCCGACCGAAGAGGACGCCAAGGCGGCGCTGCTCCAGCTGTCCTACATCCACGAGGGCCCGAACAAACAGCTCAAGTGCCTGCGGAGCATCGAATTCGGCATCTACCCCCACCAGGAGAAGTACGTGGTCTTCGTGGGGGGGCGGGACCTGCACTACGCCCTCTGGCGGGAGGCTTCGGCCGTGTTCCCCGAACTGCCTGACGCGGAGTACTTCCGTGTCAGTGCGGCCCCCGAGGTGAACCTGGAGATTCCTGACATCGAGCAGCTCCTGCGCGACAGTGCCATGAAGATCGAGCACGTGGAGAACCGGGAAGGCGAGGGAGACGACTTCAATCAGTACTACACCTACCGGGCTCCCGACAAGTCGAGTGCGCTGGAGTTCCTCAGGCGGGTCAATGTGTCCGAGGCCAACGTGCACGTGGTGGTGCAGACCCCCGAGGGCGTCTGGGGCAAGGACGAGAACGGGATCTACCAGGAGTAGTCCCGGCCGCCGGCCCGGGTGTGTGGGGAGAGTGTCGCCGCCCCATCCCGCAGGGATCGGGCGTGTTCGGCAGCGGGTCCCGGCGGGACCAGGGGAGTACCGCTCCGGGCATCTGCCTGTGCGTGCCTGCCTGCCGCGACGTACACGGCGCAGGCAGGTACGCACGCAGACAGGGGTTCGCCCTGGCCCCGTGGTCCCCGGCATCCCGATCCGCCTTGGCCGGCGTCACCGCATTCCCAGGCGCGAGTACGGACCCGCATCAGTAGCGGTAGTGTTCGGGCTTGAAGGGGCCTTCCGGACGGACGCCGATGTATTCGGCCTGTTCCGCGGTCAGGGTGGTGAGGGTTGCGCCGAGTTTGGGGAGGTGGAGCAGCGCCACTTCCTCGTCGAGTTTCTTGCCGAGGCGGTACACGCCGATGGTCCGGTCGGGATGTGTGGCGATGTCGATCTGGGCAAGGATCTGGTTGGTGAAGGAAGTGCTCATCACGAAGCTGGGGTGTCCCGTGGCGCACCCGAGGTTGACGAGTCGTCCCTCGGCCAGGATGTAGATCGCGTGTCCGTCCGGGAACGTGTAGCGATGCACGGGGCAGTCCTTGCCCTTGATCTCTTCCCGGCGGACCCCTGGCCAGGCATGCAGTTCGGCCATCTGGATCTCGTTGTCGAAATGGCCGATGTTGCAGACGATTGCCTGGTCCTTCATGCGGCTCATGTGAGCCGCGGTGATGACATCCCGGTTGCCCGTCGCCGTCACGAAGATGTCGGCCTGGGGCAGTGCCTCCTCGACGGTGCACACCCGGAAACCCGCCATGCATGCCTGCAGGGCGCAGATCGGGTCCACCTCGCTGACCAGGACCCGGGCACGTTCGTTGCGCAGGGCTTCCGCGGAACCCTTGCCGACGTCGCCGTAGCCGCACACCATCGCCGTCTTGCCGGACAGGAGAATGTCCATCCCCCGCTTGAGGCCGTCGGTCAGGCTGTGACGGCAGCCGTAGATGTTGTCGAACTTGCTCTTGGTCACCGAGTCGTTGACATTGACGGCCTGGAAGAGAAGCTGTCCCCTGGCCTGCATCTGTTCGAGGCGGTGCACGCCGGTGGTGGTTTCCTCGGAGACCCCGCGCACCCGTCCGGCCCAGCCGTGCCAGTGCCTGGGATGGCGCTCCTGGATTCTTCTCAGAAGGCGGTTCACGATGGCCAGTTCGGTGTTTGCCGTCGGGTCGTCCAGGATTGCGGGATCTTCCTCGGCGGCATAGCCGCGATGCATCAGCAGGGTCGCGTCGCCGCCGTCGTCGACGAGTTGGTCGGGGCCCCGGCCGTCGGGCCAGCTCATGGCCCGGCAGGTGCATTCCCAGTATTCTTCGAGGGTTTCGCCCTTCCAGGCGAAGACCGGTATTCCGGCGGCAGCCATGGCTGCCGCGGCATGGTCCTGGGTGGAGAAGATATTGCAGGAGGCCCAGCGCACGTCGGCCCCGAGCCGGACCAGGGTCTCGATGAGGACGCCGGTCTGCACGGTCAGGTGGAGGGAGCCCATGACGCGGACTCCGCGCAGGGGTTGGAGGGGGCCGTACTTCTGCCTGGTTGCCATGAGTCCCGGCATCTCTTTTTCGGCGATGTCGAGTTC
>JAFGRS010000103.1 GCA_016935045.1 Lentisphaeria bacterium
CCATGTCCCCGGGGTTCTCGGGTGGACACATGCGGTGTGGCAGAACTCGTGCGGCATGGGGACCTACGGAGCTGACATGCGCCCCGGGGAGGGTCCCGGGCTGCCCGACAAACTTCACCATGGGGATCGCAGGGCGCGCGCAGACGGACCGTCCGGCGGAGATGCCCCGACACCGGACGCCTGGCTGTGGGTTCCGGCTCGACCTGCCCGGGGAGACGGAAGAGGAGGCGAACCGTCTCGACGGCGCGGTGAGTTCAGGCGAGGAGGGTGGAGAAACAGCGCCGGGACCGCGTCCGCCACGGGAGAGGAAGGCGGGCTTCCGCCTCCCTATTCCCCTGCCGCCACGGCCCGGTCTGCGGCAGGTTCGGCGGCCGCGGCGACGCCACGCAGCACCTTCATGGCCTCCACGCAGCAGTCATCCTTGTGGACCACCCGGGCACGCTCCGCCACCAGCCGCCGGATGTTGCCCATGGTCTCCGACAGACCCATGGCATAGACGATCACAGGCATGGCCAATCCCAGGGCGGCGATCTCTTCGAGCACCCCCAAGACACACTGCCCCCTGATCTGTTCGGCAACCGCGGCGTCCGTGAAGAGAAAAGAGGCAGGGCTCTTCAGGTAGTGGGACGTGGAGACCACGGTGATGATGTCCGCGCCGTGTTCCCGCAGCTGCTTCACGGCGCCCGCCACATCGCTTTCGAGGAGGATGTCGATCCCGGGGAGGTGATAGCGGATCTCGTCCACCATTTCGCTTCGGGTAGCGGCGTCGTGGTCGACGATGAGGACCTTGCCGAGGCCCGCGCCGCGCTGCCTCTCGCTCTGGATGATGGCAGGGAGTTCGCGGCGCGTTTCCCCGAAGATCTCGGCCTCGATGGCCTGGAGCAGGACGATGGTGGTTTCCACGGTCTCTTCGGTGCTCGTGCCATCCTCGATCTCGGGGGGCAGGATCATGGCGCCACGTGCGGCGCGCCGGGCCCCGCGCCAGGTTTCATGGAGCACACGGAACACCTCGGCGATGGTCGGTTGGGCCCGTCGGAGCGCTTCGCCGCCCACGGTTCGGTGCACGATCCTGGCGACCCAGGCGGTGCCGGCCTCCGCCAGTACTCCCACCGCAATCAGACCGGCCAGCCACTCGACCGGCAGGCCATCCGCCCGGCGCAGCCCCAGGCTCTTGGCGTCCAAAGCCAGTACGATGGGCAGGCCCACGGCCACCAGGGCCACACAGGACCACAGGATGATCCGGTTCCGGTGGGACCGACGGGCCTGCCTGGCGCAGTATTCGGAGAACTCCCGACACAGAGCTTCGGACTGCGGCCGGGATAGGTGCGCGGCATCCCCGAGCACGCTGCCGGGGGTGGCCTGCGCCCAACGGATGAAACGGTCGAACTCCCGCAGGGTCTCCTCGCGCAGCTTCTTCGAGCCCAGGAACACCTCTTCCCGGATGGCGTGACGGAGCGCCTCCGCCACGTCCAGCTTCCCTTGCTGCCACCACTCCCTGTTCTCGAGGAACTGGGAACCTATCCGACCCGTGATCATGCACGATTCTCCGCACGGCCGGCATCGGAGAACCGGCCCGAAGCAACCCGCAGAACATGAGGCCTGTCCCGCCGGATGCAAGGCCGGAAGCCAACGGAATGTAATGCCTCAGTCCAATCCCAGAACCGGCTCAGCAGGAGCTTCGCCCTCCAGGGGATGGGGCGTCGCGTACTCGCTTCGGACTGGAGGGCGAAGCTCCTGCTGAGCCGGTTCCCAAGTCTTTCCTGTGTTCACTGAGGCATTGCGGCGTCCCGCCATGTCCCGGTGCTCCCGGGCAAGTCCCCGACGGGGGCACCAAAGAAGTGTGCGATGTGCCTTCAGTCCCACCAGAAGTGGGCACGCCTTTGCGTGCGCAGGATCTCGGTCAGGGCTTCGAGGCTGCCTACGCCCTGGTGCACCATGTCGCCGCAGAACCTGAACATTCTCCGCGCCAGGGACGCGGGATCAGGGACGGATTCGAGGAAGGTGATGTCAACCGTGTCGAGGGTGCATTCGTTGAGCCGGAAGGGGTGGTCCCGGTCCAGCTCCCTGAACCAGGCGATCACTTCGGGGGTTGCCTTCTCGCCCTCGTTGTCGTTGGTGCCCATGGCGGCCAGGATGGCGAACGTGTCGGTGGTCGGGAACAGGGCGAGCACCCGGCCATCGGCACAGACTCCCGCCCGGCCGATGTCCACGGCCATGCAACCTTGTTTGAGGCAGGGCCCTTGCACGCGTTGGAGGATATGTTCCATCTTTTCCCGGGCGGCCCGCCATTCGGCTGTGAGGCGGTAGGTTTCGGCCCCGGACTCGACCCGTGCTTCGGTTTCCTCGGTTGCCAGAAGATGGAAGGTCACCACTCCCTTGAGCCGGCCGTCGGGGAGCGGCTTCGGGGAGACGCCGCTGACCGCCGTCACCTCTGCTACCGCCGCTCGGAAGCCCGCCGATGCAGCCCGGGTTTCGAAGCGCAGGACCTCCAGGAAGCAGTCCGTGATGTCATCGCCCGCGGCCCCGGCCGCCAGCAGCGCCTCGACACCCCGCCGTGAGCCCGACCAGGCCGCATACCGCAGGACGCTGTTCCCCCTGGCGTCCCGGGCATTGGGATTGGCCCCGGCCTCCAGGAGCAGCCAAATCATGTCGCCATTGCCGCGCTGAGCGGCCTGCAGCAGTGGCGTCGTGGGGCCGCCGTAATCAGCGGTTTCGCTGTCCGCCCGGGCGCCCGCCGCGAGCAGGTCCACGACCAGGTCCGTGTGTCCTTCCGAGACGGCCGCTCCGAGAGGTGTGACGCCGCGGAACGGCTCGTCCATATCCGCGCCTTCGGCCAGGAGGGCGGCGACCCGCTCCCGGTCACCCGCACGGGCCGCATCCCCGAACTGCCGCGCTCTGGCCTTGGGATCGACAGCACCGGCCTGCCACAGCAGGCTCAGCGCCCCTTTTCTCGCTTCCCGGCCGTCGTGGGCCAGGGTGAGAGCGGTGTTTCCTTCCCGGTCCCGGGCGTTGATGTTGGCCCCCGCTGCCAGCAGGAGCCGGATCACGTCCTCCTTCTGGCAGGCGGCCACGGCCCGCAACAGGGGCGTTCTGCCCTTTCCGTCCGCCGCCTGGACGTCCGCGCCGGCCTTCAGGAGCACCTTGGCGAGGGCCAACGCATCGCGGCCGCCGCTACCCATCGCCAGGCTGAGAGGGGTGTCGCCTGCCTCGTTGCGGGCATCGGCCCGGGCGCCATGCTGCAGCAGGAACTCGACCACGGGGAGCCGCTCGAACCCCATCCGGTCCTCGGCCAGGAGCGCCATGAGGGGTGTGTTGCCCGCGGCATCGCGGGCGTTGACGTCCGCCCCCGCCGCGAGCAGTCGCCGCATGGCCGGACGGGGGTCCATCTCGCCTGAGATGCAGCGGCTTCCGCGGTCCGGATCCGTATGAACCGAGACCGTGTTCCGGAACTCGGCCAGGGCCAGCAGGGCCGTGCGGCCGCGGCTGTCCCTGCCGTTCGCCTCGGCGCCCTCGTCCAGCAGCAGTCGGAAGATCTCGAGTTGGCGCGCCTCCGCCTGGCTCAGCCACGGCCGGTTGCTGCGCGCCTCTACCACGTGGGTTTTCCGGTCGCGCACGGTCAACGTGGTCTCGAAGCGGGCCGCGGC
>JAFGRS010000701.1 GCA_016935045.1 Lentisphaeria bacterium
GACTGCCCCACCTGGGCCCATGCCCCGAAATGGAACCCCAAGGGGCCGTGGTTCGACCCGGAGTCGCTCAAGACCGAGGCCGGTCGCCGCGAACTGCAGCGCACGGCCGAACAGTACTACCGGGTGACGCACGACGCGATCCGGCGCTACGATGCCAATCATCTGATACTGGGCGAGCGCTACGAGGCCAAGGCGCTGCTTCCCGAGGGGGTCCTGCTGGCCGCCGCGCCCACCATCGATGTGCTCAGCTTTCAGTACTTCGCCCCGGCAGAGGCCATCGCGCCTGACTTCGAACGCTGGCATGCTCTCACCGGCAAGCCCGTTCTGCTCGCCGATGCCTGCATGCCACAGCGCCAGCCGGAAGCCTACGGTTCCATGATACGGGGGCTCCGCGATCTGCCGTGCTGCGTCGGCTGGCATGTGTGCGGGGCATATCTTGCCAACCGCGTCCGGAAACACGGCTTCCGGGATGAACGCAACAGAACCGTCGAACCCTTGGTCAGCACCGTTGCCAGGGCCAACCGGGAAACAGAACGGTGGGTGCATGGAGAATGACACGAACTCCCTGTAGGGCTGATCCCGCGGGGGGGGTAGATGCAACGGCGGCGATCCGTTCGGCCATGGCATCGGCGCGGGAACGGAAGAGCGCCGTCTTCTTTCCTACGGGCGTGTACCGTGTCTCCGGCACGCTCGAGTCGGACCTGGACATCGGAATCGGCACCGGCGCAACGAACCGCGCCGGGCGAACCACAGGTCCAGGACGTAGTGCAGGTAGATGTTTGACAACAGCGGGGAGAGGGCGATACCCCATCCGGCTCAGCCGAGCGGACAACTCCCGCAGGTTCTCTTCAAGGTGCTCTCCATCATCTCGGGGCTCTGGGTCAGATTCAGGGCATACACCCTTCACCTCGTGGCTCGCGCAGTGGTCACCGTTCCCGATGTCCACCGCTTCCAGGCGGTTGACTGGACCTTACCCAGGGCTGTTTCAAGATCCCAACGCCGCCGCCGGGCTTGTCCCGGTGGAGCGCCGATTGGAGGGTGGGGAGGGGGCGCGGCCGCGCTCCCTCACCCCGAATCGGCGCTCCACTGCCGCAAGGGCAGTGGCGGCGGGAGGCTCGCGATACGCTCGCGCTCCAGGGGGCGGGAAGCTCGCGATACGCTCGCGCTCCAGGGGGCGGGAAGCTCGCGAGGATCATGGTGTCGTTGGCGGCAGACTCCACTGAGGCATTACGTGCGCGTTTCCAGAGCGGATTGGGCAGGGCCGGGTTGCGGGATATGTTGGAGGGGCGATTCGGAAACGGCACGGGGTCGCCGACGCCGGACCCGTGGTGTGACGCGCCCGGGGGCCGCAACGACGTCATCGCCGCGGACGCGGATCGTATCCAGGCCCCGGGCCGGCAGGGCGGAGCCGACGCAGGCCCAGAATACCCACAGACAGTCTGACAGGGAGAATCGACCATGATCAGGACCACCGTACGGGCCTTCGCGGTGCCCGCCGCGGCCATCGCGGTGCTGGCGCAGGCCCTCTTCGGAGCTGCCGCTCCCGCGGATCCCTTCATGGGAGACTGGGAGGGCAGCATGGGCACGGGCGAAGCGGCGAAACCCATCGCGGCACAGGTCATCGCCCTGGGCAACGGGACCTACCGGGCCAAGTTTCTGCCGGCCCTGTACGGGGAGGGCAGAGCCCTGGCCGAGGTCGAGGGGCAGGCCCGCGACGGGGTGCTGGTGTTTCCGGACACGGCTCGCATCGTCGAGGGGGAGTTCCGTGGAGGGCTGGCAGTGCTGGGGGGGCTTGCCCTCCGTCTGCGGCGGGTGGAGAAGCCGTCGCCGACGCTGGGTTTGCCGCCGCCTGCGGGGGCGGTGGTGCTGCTGGATGGGACCAACCTGGATGCGTGGCGGGACGTGGCGCGGCCCTACGGCATCGTGGATCTGAACCGCGTCTTCGGCGGCGGCTCGAACTGCGTGGCCTACCTGCGCAATGCGGTCGTCACGGACCGGGAACAGACCGTTCGCATCGAGATCGGTTCCGATGACGGAGTCGCCGTGTGGCTGAACGGCGAGGTCATCCATACCAACAATGTCCCCAGGCCACTGACCGTCGGCCAGGACCGGGTGGAGGCAGCCCTGCGGGCCGGCGCCAACGAACTCCTCCTCAAGATCAGCCAGGGCGGCGGCGACTGGGCCGGACACCTGCGTCTCGCCGGCGGCGATGGCGCGCCCCTCGAATCTCTCTCCCTGCGTCTGCCGGCCAGGGCCGGGGATGGCACGCAGCTCGCGAGCCTGGGCCGGGTGGTCAACGGCACCGTGCTGGCCTGGGAAGTGGCGGGTCCCTTCACCCGGGAGGGGGTTGGCGGCACCGACATCCTGAACGTCTCCTTCGCTCCGGAAACCGATGCGGACGCGGTCCCCTGGAAGACGGTCTTCCAGGACCCCGTTTCGGGAGGCACTCGCTGGACGCTCCTCGAAGACGGCGCCATGGAGATCGCTCCGAAGGGCGGCTCTCTGGTCAGCCGGGAGATCTTCCAGGACCATCGCCTGCATCTTGAGTTCCGCACCCCCTTCATGCCTGCCGCCCGGGGGCAGGGCCGCGGCAACAGCGGCGTGTACCTGCAGGGACGGTACGAGGTCCAGATCCTCGACAGCTTCGGACTCGAAGGACTGGACAACGAGTGCGGCGGCATCTACAGAGTCGCCCGCCCCCGCGTCAACATGTGCGCCCCGCCCACCCAGTGGCAGACCTACGACATCGACTTCCGGGCGCCGCGCTTCGACGCCGACGGGCGCAAGACCGAACCCGCGCGCATCACCTGCCGCCACAACGGCGTCGTCATCCATCAGGACCTGGCCATTCCCGGACCCACGGGCGGAGGCTCCGGGGACAACCTGGACCAGCCCGGACCCCTGCTGCTCCAGGACCACGGCAACCCCGTTCAGTTCCGCAACATCTGGGTCCTGCCGCTCGAACGGTGACCGTGGCGGAGGATCGCTGCTTTCCGCCGCGTGCTGGACACGTGAGAGAGACCTCACCCTGTGTTGGGCATGGAGGGCGCGCACGTGGGGCGCCTGGAA
>JAFGRS010000702.1 GCA_016935045.1 Lentisphaeria bacterium
CGGGAGGCTCGCGATACGCTCGCGCTCCAGGGGGATGGAACGCCCGCGGCCGCGCGGGCACTCGCGGGTTTGACTGAGGCGTTACGGGTCCGGCGCATGCTGCCTTGACTTCGCCGCCGATTCTGGGTACTTTGCGGTGATGGCTGTTTTTCCGGAGCATGGGTCGGTCCGCTCCACAGGAGGAAGATCATGACCGGAAGCGCGTCTGGTTCTGCCGGCGGGGTCTCCGTGTTCGTTTTCTGTCGGGACCGTCTGGCACACCTCGTATCGGGCCGGAGGACGTTTCTTGGGGCGTTGCTGTGCGGCATGGCGATGGCCTGGGCCACCCTATCGGCGTGTTCGGTACAGACTCCCCTTTCTCGGTGGTCCTGGTTGCTGGCGTTGTGCGTGGTGGGGGTCTCTCTGATCCATACTCGTGTTGGCGCCGTTGTGATGGGGTTGGCGTGCACGGCACAGATGCTTTCCCTGAACGGTCAGGTGGGGGTGGTAACCGCTGCGCTCTGCCTGCTTTTCGTGCTGTTGTGCGGTCGCCATGCGGGGAATCTCTGCGGCGTGTTGGTGGCGCCGTATCTGTTGGGGCTGCATCTCGGGATTGCGGCGGCTCTGGGTTTGGCGATGTCTGCCGGGAAGCGGGTTTCCTGGTTTTGGGTGGGTTTGGCGCTGGTTTGGTGTGTGATGCACGGGTTTGTGGTCGGGCATCCACGTCTGGGTGTGGCGCCGTTATCCCAGGTTGCGGAGTCGGCCTCGCGTGCCGAGAAGGCGCGGGTGACCTTCGGCGCGAGCTGGCTGCGTGAGGCCCTGGCCCAGGCGGACATGGAGGAACTCAAGGATGGGCTTCTGGGGTTCCTGGCGGACTCCTCGAAGAGCGTCCCGGCCGGCGTGCAGCTACTCCTCTGGTGCGCCATCGCGTTCGCGGTGCGGGCAACGTATCATCACCGGCGCGTCAAGGACCGCATCGCGATGGAGTATCTCGAAAAGGTGACGAAACACACCCGGCGCATTCCTCCTCACCGGCAGATGTACGGGGCCATGGCGATGGGGGCGGTGCTGTTCGTGGTCTCCTATGCCATCCTCGGGGGCCTGTCGAAAGCGGTGGAGTACAGCTTCCTGCATGCGTTCATGGATGTCGTGGCGGCGGCGCTTGTCTACTTCCCGCTCTGGGTGACTCTCGAAGGGGACCCCGTGGCGGGCGCGGCCAGCCTGGCGGAGCGTCGGGAGGCCCACGGGGTGACCCTCAAGGACCTGCCCGTGGGGGATGCGTCGGTGACTCCTCGGAAGGGCGCGCCACACGCGGGGGGGGCGGCAGCGGCTGGTGTGCGGCCCGGGGTATCCCCCGTCCGTCCTGCCACGCCGGCGGCCTCGGATGCGGGAGGGATCCGCAAGCAGGAATTGCCGCCATGGCTGCGCAAGGGGCCCGGGAGTATCCCCGGCGCCCTGCCGGGGAGTGCCTCGAAGGCGGCGGCGGCGCGTCCGGCGGTTGCGGGGGCCGGTACGGGTGAGCGCGGGGCGGACGGGGGCGCGAGCACGTTTGCCGTGGAGGCCATCATGTTCATCGACATGGTGGGATCCACGGCCCTGGGGAGCAAATACGGGGACGACTATGTGCTGGGGCTGAAGGAGAAACTGGGGCAGATCGTGCGGGCGGAGTCGGCCAGGCAGAGCGTGCTGTTCGAGAAAGGCACGGGGGACGGCTTCATGCTGACCTACCCGGAAGCGGTCCACGCGGTCACGGCCGGGGTCAACATTCTGCGGCAGGTGGACGCGGCCAACCAGGGTCTGCCGGAATCGCGCGCCATCCACCTGCGCATGGGGATCCACCTCGGCCAGGTCAACATCGACTCCCACGGGGACCGCATCGGGACGGCGGCCAACTTCGCGGCACGCATCGAGGCCGCCAAAATCGAGCAATTGCAGGCGGCCGAGGACCCCGCCAACGTGGTGCTGCCCGAACGGGATCGCATCCTGGTCTCCGACGTGGTCAGCGAGGAACTGAAGGGCAACGCGGCCTTTGCGCTGCGCCCGATCGGCTACTTCGAGTTCAAGGGGATCTCGGGGCTGCACCGGATCTTCGAAGTGCAGCGGGCCTGAAGTCCGGGATTTCCGCCGGCAGTACCGGCCGGCGCCCTCGACGGCCGAAGTTCCCGGTACCGGCCGGCGCCCTCGACGGCCGATGACCTTCGGGGATGCGGGATGGTGCGCGGAGGGCCGCGCCCCATACAGGGATTCCGGCTCAAGCCGGTATTACAAGCCTTGTCTCCCGCGCATTCCCGGGTTCGTAGTACCGCCTTCAGGCGGTTCCCAGTAGGGCCACGCCCCGTACCGATGGATCGCGACGTGGCGAGGGGGGGGGGCAGCTCAGCGGACGCTGCCGATGCGGATATCGAGGTCTTCCCGCCGTTCGAGTCTGTCGACCATACCGTCCTTGATCCAGAGGATGCGGTCCGAGGTGGCGAGCATCTTGTGATCGTGGGTGGCGGTGATCACGGTCACGCCGAGTTCGTCGGAGAGGGCGCTGAGGAGTTCGATGATCTCCTCCCCGGTGACCAGGTCGAGGTTGGCGGTGGGTTCGTCGGCAAGGATGATGGCGGGTTCGTTGGCGAGGGCACGCGCGATGGCCACGCGTTGCTGCTGGCCGCCGGACATCTCGTCGGGCCGGTGGGTGAGGCGGTGTCCGAGTCCGACGCGCGTGAGGACTTCCCTGGCGCGGCGTTCGGCTTCGATGGGGGTCCGGCCGCTGAACAGCAGGGGGAGGCAGACATTCTGCACGGCGTCGTAGGCAGGCAGGAGGTTGTAGGACTGGAAGACGTAGCCGATGTGGTTGCCGCGGAAGTGTGCCAGCTGGCGCGGGGTGAGTTCGGCGAGGTGGACCCCGGCGACCTCGACCTGTCCGCTGCTGGGGTGATCGAGGGCGCCGATCATGTTGAAGAGGGTGCTCTTGCCGGAGCCGGAGGGTCCCATGATGGAGAGGTATTCGCCGCGGAAGATCTCGAGGTCGATGTCCTTGAGGGCGTGGACGACGGTTTTGCCCAGGTTGAACTGCTTGTTGACGCCTTCGACCCTGATGAGGATGTCCTGGCTCATGGATCGGGTATCCTCTCCGTTCAGAACGGCAGTTTGATGGCGGACTTGCTGAGGAAGGTGATGCCGATGCCGAGGGTGGTGATGAGGCCCATGCCGCAGCCGAAGCCGGCGCTGACCACGGGGATGTACTGGCGCCACTTGAGTTTGAGGCGTTTGCGGAAATAGAACTGGCCGATGAGTGCGCCGATGAACTGGGGGATGACCGCGTGGGGCATGGTCTGCCCGAGTCCGCGCACGACGCCGTAGGTCAGGAGCAGGGGTGCGCCCAGGAACTGGAGGAGGGTGAAGCCGATGACGCCGAAGAGTCCGCCGCAGGCGAAGTAGGTGGGGTTCCATGCCTGTTCGAACATGGAGTATTCGCCGAGGGTGGCGGAGTACATGATGCAGCGGTTGGCGGCATCGAGTTCCCACATGCGCTGGGCGTAGGGATAGGCGAAGGAGGGGATGGGGTTGAGGCCCCAGATGAAGTTCATGAAGAAGATCGAGCTGAGCAGGATGATGGGATAGAGGATGATTTTGGTCTTCCACATGCTGGTGAACTTGGTCCCGGTGAGTTCGCACTGGCGGTAGAAGACGGTCATCATGCCGTAGTTGGCGATGGGCATGGGCAGGAACCAGCACGCCACCCCCTTGTAGCCCGAGAGGATGAGGGCAGCCTCCCGGATCATGGGGATCTCGACCACCTGGCCGACCATGCCCTCGAGACGGGCCGTCACGTAGCTGATGAGGGGGGTGTAAAACAGCCCCAGGAAGATGAGGATCCAGAGCACGCGGAAGATGTGGGGGTGCCATTCGCCGTGGTGCCAGCGCAGGAGCCCGACGGAGAGTCCGATGTAGCTGGCGGTCACGAGGACGTAGACGATGGCAATGACCCACCAGGGGATGTCTCCCCGTCCCTTGGGCACGCTCATGATCCCGGGCGTTTTGCCCTTGCTCAGGACCTTCTCCCGGCGGCCCTCGAGGATCGACCGCCCGACCTGCCAGAAGCCCACCAGGGCAATGGCCACCGCGATGCCGATGTGGAAGCTGAAGTAGAAGTCCACCTGGGTCTTGAAGAGCGTCGCCACCGTATCGTCCCCGAATTTCCAGTTCGACAGGATGCCGAACTTGAACATGACGGGATTGGCCACGGCCGTGATGACCAGCCCGATGAAACTGCCCACCATGCCCCAGAACGGCATGACCATGCCGAAGATCAGGTTGCCGAAGTTCCAGTTGATCCCGGTGGCGAAGGCGGGCAGGTAGCGGCCCGTCTTGCCGGTGAAGTCCGAAAACGGGATGGGGAAGATCTGGATCGCGGTGCCGGTCAGGGCCCCGGACAGCACGGGCAGAAGCAGGTAGACACTGCCGAAGGCGAGTCCCAGGGCGCCGCCGATGGCGAAGACGCGCCAGCGCCAGTTCTCTTCGGCGTCCTTGGCGGTCTTCGCCTCGATGTCCTCGGCCATGGCCATGATGCCCTGTGCGCCGATGGGGGCCATGGGGAAGGGCAGCTTTTCGACGTCGCTGGTGACGCGGAAGAGTCCGTAGCCGAGGACCGCGTTGGCGATCTGGCCGATGAAGGTGCCCACGACCATCATGATCAGGACGGGGACCCAGTCGACGTGGAAGAAGGTGCGCGTGCCGTAGGATTCGGGGTATTCGATGGGGTTGGGGGCGACCCAGCGCGGGATATCGGCGGTGATGCCGTTGGCGGCGGCGGCATCCGACTGGATGAAGAACTGGTTCCAGAGCAGGCCGCCGCCGGACATGCCGCCGATCATGGATCCGGCCATGAAGAAGAGCACGAAGATCTCGCTCTTGTTGAGGTGGCGGTGGGCGCGGCGGGCGACCTCGATGAAGAGAATGACGGTCACCCACTGGGCCGCGCCACCGATGGCGACGCCGGCCAGCAGGTTCATGTAGATGGCGCCCGGCACCATCAGGATGGCCACGAAAAAGGCGCCGGCCAGGGACGACCACCGGAAACCCTCCTCGAACGTCGAGGGGACTTCCATGATCCGCCTGAATTCCTCGAGTTCCCTGTCGAGCTTTCTTGCCATGGCCTATGCGTCCTCACGCTGCGGGGGTTGCGCCGAAGTGTCGGCCTGTCCCAGGGCGGTCAGGGTCCGTTCGCGGTACAGCTCCATGGTTTCGTGCGGGATCGAGCGCCAGATCAGGAACTGCTGCCGCAGGTCATCGAGGAAGACCTTGTTCAGACGGCGCCAGTCCTTGGGCTGCCCGGAGAGGCGTTTGAGGATGACGCGGACCTCGTCGATGCCGGCGATCTCGCTGGGGGCGCTGCGCAGGGCAAAGGTCTGGCTGACGCCGAGGTCGAATGGCGCCAGGGCGAGGGTGGCGTCGAGGCCGAGGCTGCCGTCCTCGTCGCGTGCCAGTTCCACATTGCTGGTCATGAAGCGTCCGAGTCCGGTGTCGGTATGGTTGGCGAAGTGTTCCCGCAGGAAGCTGACGACTCCGGTGATGTCGTATTCCGAGACGGTGAAGGGGAAGACGAGGTCGAGGATATCGCCCTGGGGCGCCGGTGGCCGCCACATGCGCATGAGCCCCGGATTGGCGCTCCGGGAGGCCTTGACGGCGGGGTAGATGGCCGAGACCAGTACGGTGGCCATGACCAGCAGGATGGTGACGATGGTGTTGGTCGAGCTCATGTTCATCTCGGGGACGCGCACGATGCCGTACTCGCTGAGGACGCCGAGGAGCTTCATGGTCCCCTGTGCGAGGAGGTACCCGCCCATGCCGCCCAGCAGGGAGTACACCATGGACTCGGCAAAGAACAGGGTGGCCACGTGCCTGGGGGCCAGCCCGAGGGCGCTGAAGGTGTAGATCTCCTTCTGCCGGTCGGCCACGGATCCCAGCATGGTCCCGAAGATGACCAGACCGCCCAGCACGATGGGGAAGAACAGGTCCTTGGCGCCGCTGGCCTTGAGAACGGTGCCCAGGAGGTGCCGGTAGACGCCGTTGCCGCGGGTGGCGGCCACGGGCATGGGCAGCATGCGTCCGAGGTCCTCGGCGACGTCTTCGGCTTCGGTGGTATCCTTGGTATACACCATCAGTCCGTAGAGGGCGGCGCCGAGGAACTTGGCGGTATCGGCCGAGACGATGGCGACCTGATCCACGGGCAGGCTGGCCCAGTTGCGCTGGGTCATCATTTCGGCCTCTTCGTCCATCTGCGTCGTCTGCTGGGTGCTGCTGGCCTCGGTGAAGTCCGCCGGCAGGAGGCTGCTGGTATCCATGTCCTTGGCGGCGGAGACGCGGACGGCATCGAGGAGCTTGCCCACGCGGAGGCGCAGGCCCTTGATCAGGACCGTATCCCCGGCTTGGGCGCCGAGGTTGTCGGCGACGGCGGTGGTGATGAGGACGGTTTCGTCGTCGAGGGCGCCGAAGAGGCCGGCCATGTCCTGTCGTTGTTCGAGTTCGCCGGGATCGACGCCGAGGATGCCGCGGATGGTGACGGGGCTGGTGGCGTCGCTGCGGCTGATGAGCAGGCCCGGGTTGTCCTGGGTCTTGGGGGAGATCCACAGTCTGCGGCAGACGGCGAGTTGGTGGGGCCAGCGTCCCTGGATGATATCTCGCAGGTCTTCGCTGAGGGGCTGCCAGTTGACGTTGTGCACGAAGATCCCGGAGTAGGGGGGGTTGGGTGCGCTGAAGAGGGTGACGATGCCGGACTGTGTGCCAAAGGAAGCGAAGCAGAGGATGGTGAAGGTCAGCAGGATGATGGTGATGGCGGTAAGTGCCGTCCGGAGGGGGCGGCGGCGCATGGTCGAGATCCCCATGTGCATGGCGGCCATGAAGGTACTGATGCCGGACACGTCGCTGGCGTGGACGGTGGCGGTCATGCCCTGCAGGGCCTTGAGTTCGTACTCGAACTTGCGCATGATGATGAAGATGACCATGGCACTCATGAGCAGGATGGCGAAGCCCAGGAAGATGATGATGGGGGTGTTGGCGATGGCGAAGGCGGGATGGGAGAAGTAGAGGATGATGAAGGTGACCGCGAAGAAGGACGCGAACCAGCTGATCTGGCGGTAGATCGTGGCGGCCCCCACCACGACGCGTTCCACCGCAAAGGCGAAGGGGACGGAGAGTCCCAACAGGATGAGCACGGCAAAGACGAGGTCGTCGAGCATGCGCCGGACCTTGCGGTAGACGGGCTGCGAGGCCCAGAAGGAACTCGTGGCCAGGGACTCGCGGCGGAGCGGAGAGGACTCCCCCGCGGCCTCGATGAGAATGTCCTCGGAACGGCCGTGCAGCTCGGCCAGGCTGCTGTCCTGGATGCCCTTGTCCTGCAGCAGCGCCAGGCGGGACTGGTTGAGGCGCCAGAGGTCCGCGGAGGAACGCGCGGGCACGTCGATAACCGGGGGTTCGCCGAGCATGGAGAACCCCTCGCCGATGGGATCGTGCTCGTCGGACTTCTCGTCGAACGTTTCGGGACCGTTGTTGAGGCCGACGAGCTGGCGCAGGCTGAACAGCTTGATGCCCTTTTCGCGGTCGTCGCAGTACCAGCTCACGATGCCGTCGACGGTTTCCGAGAACGACTTTTTCCGGTCCAGGCCGGCGTTGGCGCGGGCGCTGAGGATCTGGACGTCTTCCCCGGGGAGTTTTTCGGTGCGCAGTTGGGGCGGCAGGGGCGCCTGCCCGGTCTTGCAGCGGAAAACGTTCAGGCGCCAGCGGACGGTGCGGTGGGACTCGGCATCGGAGACCTGGACCGCCTGCCCCGCCTCGTCGAAGACGGCCGCGATGCCGCCGCGCACGTTCCAGATCCAGCCGCCGCTGACGGGTCCCATGCCGTAGACGCCGTTGCGGGTGGTGCGGATGACCTGGAAGTTGTCGAAGGCATAGGGTTTGACGGGAGAGTAGGCCAGGGAGTAGCTGGCGTTGAGGCGGAACTGGACGATGGCGCCGGGCATGGGGTTGTTGGGGATCGAGCTGCCCGGCAGCAGCCCCATGACCATGGGGCCGTTGACCGCGTCGTCCTTGAATCCCGGGGTGATGTACTCCTTGCCTGCCACGATGCCGCGGCGCAGGGAGAGTCCTTCCTGGTTGGCCACGGCATCGGGTTCACCGGCCTGTTCCCCCAGGAGCAGTCGGATGATGTCCCTGGCCTGGGTCTCGACGGCGGCCAGGTCCAGGGCGGCCAGGATGTCGTCCGGGGTCCCCTCCCGCGGGAGACCCTCCTGGGCCGTGCCGAGGGCCAGGTTGTAGATCCCGAAGAGGCCCGCCACCTCGCCGCTGTGAATCAGAAACGGACAACCCCAGAGGACCCGCGTCTGCTGCAGGCTCTGGTCGGCCGAGGCCGCCATGAACTGGGTACCCGTGCCGTCCTCGCCGGCGTAGCGCTTGTGGGCCTTGAGGAAGACGGCCTGAATCTTGCCGTAGAGCCCGGGATTGTCCTCCCGGGAATGGAGGGCCGATTCGCCCCCGATGACCAGCCCCCAGCGCTCGCAGGTGTCCCCCAGCAACAGGGAGGCATGCAGGCAGATCCAGGCGTTGCCGAGCAGGGTCTTGAGTGCCGTGTCGGCATCGAGGGTCCCTTTCTCCTCGGCCAATTCGGCCCGGCGCTTGCCGACATCCTCCCGCACGGCAGCCAGCACGATCCCGAGTTTCTCCTGGACGATGGGACTCAACACCGGCTTCTCGGTGGCCCCGAACTGGCGTTTGAGGCGGCCCAGGATGCGTTGCAGGTCGTTCCAGGCATCCTTGTCGGGCTCGATCTCCTCGGCCACGCGGCGGAGGTTCTCTCTGAGTCGGTTGTCCACGTCCTCGGGGAGGGGTTCCTGGCGATCGCGGTAGGCTTTCCGGGTCACGTGGACTTCGTCGCGGAGTTTGTAGGCCTGATCCTTGAGGAGGAAGGCGTGGGCGCGGGATTTCTCGGAGAGGCGGTCGAGCAACTGGCGGCGGACCTTGAGGATGTCCGCCAACTCCGTCTGGTAATCGGCTTCGAGCGCATCGCGTACGGCGCGGAAGGCATCCTTCTCCGGCTCGGACCAGCGTTTCGCGGCGGCCTCCCCGGCGGCAATGGGGGCGAGGACCGTCGCGCCGCGGTCGAAGATGGCCTTGGCATCGAGACAGCGCCGGGACAGCTCCCGTCGCAGCATGGCCAGTTCCTTCAGGGTCCGGCCGCGGGCCTCTGCACCGGCCTGGGCTTCGAGTGCCTCGGAGAAGGCCTGCAGCGCCGTGCTCTCACTGTCCGCCTTGTCGACCATGGCCCGCGTGACCACCTCCCGTACCGCCGGGAGGTCCTCGACGCGCTCCCTGGCCTCGAGCTTCGCGAAGGGAGCATTGCTGAGGAACTCCCGCGCGCCGCGGCGCCCGTCCATGTACTGCACCACGTCCAGGCGTTCCCGCACATCCGCTTCCGCCGAGAGGGGCTCGGGGCTGTTGGCAAGGTTCTCCAGCTTGTCGAGGAAGAGCTGCTCGGCGTCCCAGGACTTCTGCCGCGTCTCCACCGTGTGGTCCGCCCGTTCGTTCTCCAGGGCACGGTAGAAGGAACTCGCTCCGGAGTGTCCCCGGGCCTGGTTGTCGAGGAAGGCCAGGAGGACGTGGCGGCGCGGGCGGTTGGCCTTGACGGCCTCCGCGACGGCGAGGAGGGCGGCGCAGTTTGCGGCCCCCCGGGCGCCGGGGGACAGGGTCGGGATCTCGCCGAAGGAATCCAGATTGGCGGCCAGGATGATCAGCTCCTCCTTCTCCTGGCTGAAGATGGGGCTCGTGCCGCGGAAGTAGGCGAAGAGGTTGCGGCCCGTGCCGGGCTCCCAGGCAATCTCGCTGTGGATGACCGCTTCCCTGCCCTCGGGGATGTCGGCGGCGGGACCCGTGTAGAAGAAACGCAACAGGTTCGTGCTGCAGTTGACGTAGTGGGCGTGGCGGCTTTCGGTCATGCCGGAACGCACGAAGATGGCCGCCTTGGCCCCCAGGCGGAAGGCGCGCAGCCAGCTGTCTCCCGTGTTGTAGTCCATGACCACGATGGCGCCGCGCACGTCCTTGCGCGCGAAATCGTCCGCGGCCGCCTTGCCCACATGCACGATCCGGGCCCGGACTCCGTCGGGCTGGGTCACCGGCGGGATGATGCCGTTGGGACGCATGGGGACCAGCGGCAGGGGCGTGGCGCGCCCCTCGATGGCGACCTCGCAGCGCAGGACCCTGCTCTGGGGCACGGGAAACGGCTGCACCACGATGCGGTCGGGCTCGATGGCCTGCAGGCGTTCCAGGACGGCGTCCGCGGCCCGCGCGGCCTCCGCGGTCCCGCTGAGGCGGTGGGGCTCCCGGGTGAGGGCCTCGCAATCGGCGCGGAAGTCGCCGCGGACACTCCCGGCGGCGGCGATGCCGAAGCACAGCACCATCAGGGGCATCGGATTCTGGCTGCGGAACCGTCTCATCATGGCGAAGGTTTCCCGGTCTACGCTCATGCCCGTCATCACTCGGTTTGACCGCCGATACTGCCGACTTCGATGTGGACCTCGTCGCGTCTGGCCAGGCGTTCGATCTGGCCGTCCCGGATCCACATCAGACGGTCACACATGTTCATCATCCGATGGTCGTGGGTCGCGCAGATGATGGTGACGTTCTGTTTCTCGTTGAGTCGCTTGAGGATGTCGAGGATCTCCTGGCCCGTGCGCAGGTCCAGGTTGCCGGTGGGCTCGTCGCAGAGCAGGACGCTGGGACGGTTGGCCAGGCTGCGGGCGATCGCCACGCGCTGCTGCTGGCCGCCGCTCATCTCGATGGGACGGTGATGCCAGCGGTCCTTGAGACCCACGATGTCCAGCAGGTCCATGCCGCGCTCCCGGGCTTCGTCGGGCCGCACCCCGCCGAAGGCCATGGGGGTCGTGACGTTCTCCAGCGCGGTCATGTACTTGATCAGGTTGTAGCTTTGGAAGATATAGCCGATCTTGTGGCAGCGGAGGTAGGCCAGTTCCTCGGCGGTGAGCTGGGCCACATCCACCTCGTCGATGAACACGCGCCCGGTGGTGGGGCTGTCCAGGGCCCCGATCATGTTGAAGAACGTGCTCTTGCCGGAGCCGGAGGGCCCCATCACCGCGATGAACTCGCCGGTCAGGATGTGGACGTCCACGCCGCGGAGCGCCTCCGTGACCACGTCCTTCATCAGGTAGCTCTTCTTGAGCCCGACCGTACGGATGATCACACGACCCTGCGTGGTCGGCGGGCCCTGGCCGGGGGACGCGTTCTCCGCGGACGGCTGCGATGCCGCCGGGCCGGCTGCGGGTTCCGCACTGACGTGTGTGCTGTGTTCATCCATGGCCGTTCCACTCGCGCGTGAGGAAGATCCCTTACTCGATCCGCATCGCTTCCATGGGCGCCAGCCGCGCGGCCTTGTAGGAGGGCAGCACCGCCGCCACCGCCGCCAGCAGCATGCCCATGATCACGCTTGCCAGCATCCCCAGAAGCATGTCGCCGACCGGAATCGCCCTGACAAAGTTGACACCGAAGGCAACCAACATGCGCCCAAGACCGATCAGCGCACCCAGAATCGCCCCAATCACACCCCCGACAACCCCCAGAATGGAACTCTCGAGGACGAACATCAGCATGATGAAACCGTCCAGCGCCCCCAGGCACTTCAGGGTCGCAATCTCGGTGAAACGCTCCGTCACGGTCATCAGCATCGCATTGCAGATGCCGATGCCGCACACCAGGAGGGATACGAACAGCAGCCAGGCCAACCGGTCGCCCAACCCCATGAAGCCGCTCCCCGCGTCCATGGTGAGGCGCTCGGCGTCCAGAAGGGCCGCCGTCTCGTCACGCGCCGAAGCGAGTTCCGTCACCCTCTCGACGTTGAGTCCCGAGGTGTCGATGCCGCTGTCCTGCATGCGGCTGAGGTAGCGGGTGGCGAAGCGGGCCCCGTCGAGGTAGCCCCACATCATCACCACGTTGACGTCCGCGGGCATGACGTTGGCCTGCTGGGCGATGAGTTGGCGGCACTTCTCGCTGTCCATCGTTTTCTCCAGGCGGATGACGTCCAGCAGTCTCTGTGCCTGGTCGGCAACGATCGGAGCCACGTCGGTTTCGTCAAAGACAAAGCCCGCCTGGCGGACGGTAGCGCCGAAGGCGCCCTCGGCGTCCACGAGGGCTTCGAGGACCTGGCGCGAGCCCAGCGCCCGGGAGATCTGCGCAATGGCCTGGCGGCGCCCCTGGAGCACCCGCGCGGCATGGTCTTCGAGGGCGGGGACCCCGGCCAGAAACTGCTCCAGGTCTTCGAAGGGGGTGATGAATCGCACCGACTTGATCTGGGACAGGGCCGTGCGGAACTGCTTCATCCCCTTCTCGTCCCGGAGACGGTGGAAAACCTGGATGCCGCGGGCGGTGTGGATCATGGCACGGCGTTTGGCATAGTCCAGGTCGTTGAAGAACTCCAGGTAGGTGATGGCCTGCACGGCGCCGCGATGGAAGGTGCCGATGTCGCTGTCGGAGAGCTTGCCATGGGTCTGGATTTCGCGGTAGAGGCTGCTGCCTTCGGGGCTGCCGGCGAGGTCATGGAGAATGGACTCGGGGCTGCCCGGGTTGGTGAGTTTGGCGCTCCACGAGTAGACCAGGCGCATGCGGGCGATCCGTTCCCGGGTGTTGGTGGCGATGGAACGCTTGATGAGACTCTCGCTGAGGATGTTCATCAGGAAGGCCACGGCCACCGCAATCACGGCCACCGTCACCGAGGCCCGGAAGAGCCGATAACGAATGCCGTCCGCCGTGACTTTGACCGTGCGCCCCACTCCCAACCACGGTTGCTCGGCAAGGGTGATCTGCTTCATGGTTTTTCCTGCATCACGATGGCCACAAGCCCGTGCCGGATGAGAAGCTGCAGATACCCCGTCACCGCCGCACGCGCCTCGTGAAACGTCAGCCGATAGCGGTCACGGAAGCGCTCGGTGATGTCCTCCACGGTACACCTGCCGTCACACCATTCCCAGATCAGCCGTCCCACAGCGTCCAGCGTGATCTCACGCTCGGCCCGGAAGGGCACAATCCAGGAGACCGGCGGCACCATCCAGTTCGGTCGCTTCCGTTTGACGTATAACCTTACCTCGTTCCGCTGATTTTCTACCACCCGGACCGCGGTATTTCGACTTGGGCGCGCCCGCAGCATGGGCAGCCAGCTGCCGTCGGCGGGAGGGGACGGCTTGCTCACAGGGCCACCTCCAGACCGCCGCAGCAGCGCAGTGCGGCCCCGGGGCGGGTCCTGGGGCGGCGCCCCATCGGCGCTTCGCGGCTGAGGTGGTAGAGCCGTCCGTCCTCCGGGCAGATCCAGCAGGCGGCGTCCACGCGGCGGCGGCCGTACATCAGGTCGACGATGTTGACATGGCGGCGGTAGGCCTGCAGGCGGTGCAGCGTGTGAGTGGCGCGCTCCTGACGGACCTCGCGCTCCACCCTGTAGCCGTGGCGGACCTGACGGCGCAACCACGGTGACAAGCCGACGTCGAGCCACTGCTCGACCATGCCCCGACGGCTGAAATGGTCCCAGACGCGACGTTTCTCGGCCGAGAAGCTGACCTGGTGGCGGGCGGGCTCGGCAATGCACTTCTCGAAGGTGTAGTGGGCCCCCGTGCGCAGGTCCAGACCGAATGCCTTCCAGCGCCCCTGTCCGCTCGGGGTAACGGGTTCGGGAGCGATGGAATCGAGGACGGCAGCCTCGGTCGCGTCGTGCCTGCGACGGGGCCAGAGGAACACCGCCTCGACGAGGCATTGCTCGGCCTCGAAGTAGAGGCCGAAGCGCGAGGATGCCCGCCCGTCGGGGAGTCCCGCGGAGACCCCTTCCCGACCTCCATGGGAGATGCGGCGGGGGTCCTTCAGGCCGTCCTCCTCCAGGCGTCCCCGGTAGTCGCCGAGTATCCGCTCCATGTCCGGACGTCCGGAAACCTGCCGCCAATCGAGTTCGAAACGGAACTGGTAGCGGTCCGCAAACACGCACCGCCCGGTGGCCGGGTTGCGCGTGAACTGCAGCAACTCCCAGTCATCCGGCAAATGCACCCGCAATTGACGCCAGATCCAGCTTTGCACAGACTCTCCTGCGCCGCCCGATACGCGGGGTGGCAGACCACAGCGCCGCGCAACATGACTCCTCAGAAAGCCCTTTGCAAGGGATTCTTCCCGCGGAACGTAAGGCCTCAGTCAAACCCGCGAATGCCCGCGCGGCCGCGAGCGTTCCATGCCCACTGGAGCGCGAGCGTACCGCGAGCATCCCTACGTTGACTGAGGCCTTACCGCGGAGCAGGGCTGTTTCAAGATCCCAACGCCGCCGCCGGGCTTGTCCCGGTGGAGCGCCGATCGGAGGGCGGGGAGGGGGCGCGGCC
>JAFGRS010000703.1 GCA_016935045.1 Lentisphaeria bacterium
GCCACCGACGCCGGCGCCGAGATGCTCATGGTCACGAGCTGGAATGAATGGCCCGAAACGACCGTCGTCGAACCCTCGAGCACCTGGCCGGATCCCTACCTCTACCTCCGCATCCTGGCGGAGTGGCGCGGACGCGACTTCGTGCCGCCGGCCGAGGGGCCTCCCCAACCGCATCCCGGGCCCTGAACGGCATCCGTCAGGGAGATGTAACGAGGGTACGGCACTCGCCGGGGGCGAGCCGGAGTGTGCCGCCCGTAGGCAGGAGGGCGTGCTGCGGCTCTTCCGGATCGTGATTGACGAGGAAGAGGACGCGCCGCCCGGCGTCATCGTGCCAGGCCCCCCCTTCCACCCGCCAGTTCCCCGTGTCCGCCGCCTTGCGGCAGCCCAGAGACAGCAGGAGGTCCGACCACAGTTCGCAGAGCGGATCGACGGTCAGGTTGTTGGCGACCAGGCCCAGGTCGCAGGCGAAGGTGATCGCCCGTCCCTGACCGAATGCGTTCTCGATGACTGCCGGCGAGCCATCCTCGAAGGCCGCCGTCACCGCGGCCCCGGCAGCGGGAACCAGGCGCGCACAGCAGGGGAAGCGGTCGACCCAATGCCCTTCCTCGACCAGAGCATTGAAGGCATCCAGGGACACGCTGCGGCCGGTGCCCATCCTCATGCCCGTGCGCGCCGCCAGTCCCCCTGCGCTGCGCAGGCCGAGGACATCCCCGAGGTGCGCCTGGGCCGGAGGATCCTCGAAGGAGCAGACCGCCGCGCTCTCCCTGGGAGGAACGGCATATTCGTAGCCGTTGCAGCCTGGGAAGCCTGCCACGTCGGCGCAGAAAACCGTGACCAGTGTCCCGCCCTCGCGGACATAGGTCCGGATCGCCTCCTGAATGTCCGGCGCAATGGAGAGACTTCCCGCCAGGACCAGGACCTTGCGTCCGCACAGGGATTCCGGCGTCATCTCCCAGCAGGTCAGGGGGTCGGCGTGGAGCCCCGTCTCCCGGATCAGCGTATAGATCCCGGCCTTGGACTGGCTCCAGGGGCCCGAGAATGCGCGGCTGTTGAAGGGCGCGTCGTGAAAGACGGCCACATCGGGGAACTGCTCGTAGTGCATGAGGATGCCGGCAAGGGGCATGATTTCACCCAGGACCTTTCGGGCGGCTTCCCCGCTCGGTGTCAGGCGGCCTTCGCTCGAATAGAGGCTGGAGGACTCCCACGCCGTACCCCAGGACGGGAAAACGGTCGAGTACTCGAAGCCGCAGAGCCCGTTGGCCAGGGCCGTGTACGCATTGGCGCGGAACTCCTTTTCCGTGATGGGACCGCGCCGGATGTCCCGGCTGCAGGTCTTGCCGATGGACCCGCCCCGGGGAAGCGGCAGGGTCCCTGCATGGGCGTAGATGCCCGTCCACGGTTTCCTGCCGATGGCATAGGCGTTGGGCCAGCCCTCGACCGTGAGGTGACCGAAGGTGTAGTTGTAGTCGGACTGCACCCGCCGGGAGAGGAACACCCCAAAGGCCGAATTCGTATAGCGCTGGGTCAGAGGCACCCCGGGAGCACGGGCCCGCATGAAGGCAAACACATCCGCGAGGAACTCCCCGTAGGTTTCCTGGACCCAGATCAGCTTGAGGTAGGCCAGACGCATGGGATAGCCGACGGCGCACTGCGGGTCGTCTCGACGCGGGTACGGCGCAGCGTCGAAGCCGGTGCCTTCCCCGAGGCCGCCGACATACCGGGAAAAGGCCGCAACGTCCCCCCCGAAACGGCGTCCGAGCCACTGCCGCCAATTGGCCATCGCCTCCGCCGAACCATCGTCGAGGTCCTCGGGGATGTCCTCCTGGCTGAAGACGAAGACGACGGGTTGATCGAGCATCCGGGTGACCCAATCCTGCAACCCCTGCTTGTAGAAGCGGAGTGTCTTTTGCCGGAAGACCGAGGCATGGTGCGGGCCGCCTCGGCGCATCTGGTGATCCTCGAAACCCAGGTTCTCCTTCGCCACCAGCCACGGAGGCAGGAACGGGGTGCAGTGAGCCAGGCTCATGGAGGTCTTGTACACCATGTCGTGCCGTTGGCACAGGACGAGATCGATGAGAGTCGGGGTGCGCTGAGCGGGATCCAGTTCCTCGGCGCCCTCCGGCCAGCACCGGGCGAAGGTCGCGCCCTCGACGTAGAAGGTGTTGATCCCCACGGCAGCCTGCTCGGCGTGCGTACCTGGGGCATGACCCTTGCCCGCGACACTCAGGAAGGGAGTGCCCTTGTAGAACAGGATGTCGTAGCCGTCCCGTGCTGTCACCCGATGGGGCGACGGCGGAAGCTCCGTGACGGCATGAGTGAGTCTTTTGCCGTTGGGGGAACGCGCCAGAGTTTCCTCCCGCGTCCCGATACGCCCGTCTCCCGTCACCACCAGCCCCGTCCAGTTGGTGCCGGCGCTGTTGAACCGCCGCGAGGTGAGGCGGACCAGAACGCCGTTTCCCCCGGGCAACGGGAGGACCTTCTGGTTCCACGTGTTCTGGTCCATGCGGAGGGTCTCCCGCAGGGGGGCGCCCTCTCCCTCCAATTCGAGCACCAGGAGAGAACCCGGATTCCCCGCCGCCACGGCACCGTCGCAGAGGCCATAGTCCACGGCGATCCGGCTCCCCCCGAACACGGTGAACTCCAGACAGGAACCCAACACCGCCTGGGAACCCGACAGCAGAATCTGGCCATCCCGCGGCTCCCCTCCCACCGCCATCCCGGGGGCAAAGGGCCGCAGAGAACCGTCCGGAGCCCGGCTCACTGCCCGCAGCAGCACTCCCCCCCGCGAACCGACCTGGCGCCCCGGGCCTTCGGCAAACAACTCCAGGGTGCGCTCGGTGTAGACCAACGCCCGGTCCAGGCTCTCCGCCAACACCCAGTCGGCACCTGCGGCCGTCCAGGCACTCCCGAGACACGCGCCCGCCAGCAGACAGCAGCTCAACCTGTTCATGGGACCCTCCTGCAGCCAACATGGCTCGTACCCGTGCCGCATGCAAACGCAGCGACGGCAAACACGGTTGCAGGATTCGGGGACCCGGCACCCACGTCCCCCTGCCCCTGCCCCTCCGGCAGCCGGACGACGATCCGAGGAGAAAGAAAGGAAAACGACGGCACGGCCGCCCTACCCTCAGACGCCCTTGCGCGTCTGCTCAGACCACCGGCGCAACCGGAAGATGAGGGTGAACCCGGGTAGGTGCCCCGAGCGGGATGGCAGCAGGTCCCGCTCGGCTCGCGCGACCACCTTCACGTCGCCCGATGGACTCGCCCTGCCTTCCGCCAGGTAAGGTGTTCTGAGCCTCTTCTCATCGACGCTCCCCGGAAACGCGACCATCGGCCGCGTTCCGCTCGGCAAAGGGCCTGTTTTCCGGACAGCCGCACCGACCCCGGGACCGGAAAACGCCCCTTGCCGGGCGGCAGCGCACCCCCCCGTTTTCCGGACAGCCGCCCCCAACGCGGGGCCGGAAAACACCCCCTCCAGGGCGGCACCCCCCAATGCTGCCAAGTTTCCCCGTCTCCGGTGTCGGCGCAGGGCGAAAGCCGGTCGCACGCTGAGCCTGCGACCGAGGTCCGGTTCGGCGCCCCGGACCTACTTGGGCCGTGAGCCACCGTGCGGGCGGACAGAAAGTCAACCTTGCCGTATGCCCGGTACGCCTTGTGTTGCGGCGGACCCGGCGTACGTTGGGACGGCTGGGAGCGATGCCGCAGCCAGGCATGCTGCCCGGAGTTCGCACGATGGGATGCCACGCCCTGCACATCACCATGTTCTCCGCGGGGACAGCATTGGTCCTGTCCGGCGCCGCCGCTCTGGCTGAGGGGCCGGACACGGGCCCCGGCGTGATCGTGCATCAACTGCCGGTGCCGTCCCTGCTGGAGCGGGCCCTGGGCCGCGCGGTCTACACCGCCTCGCCCTCCATCGCGGTACTGCCGAACGGGGACTACCTGATCAGCTCGAACCCCTTCGGCCGCGGCTCCGGGGCCGACCGCTCGGGGACCACCTTCCTCCACCGCTCCCGCGACCGCGGCGCGAGCTGGCACCTCCTCGCCGCACTCCGCGACATGAAGCGGGGCAGCCTGTTCCGGCACGGTGCGGATCTCTACCTCTGGGGCTATACCGCCGCCCCCGGGTCCATTGTCATCCGCCGCTCCACGGACGGAGGTGAAACGTGGACCGAACCCATAGATGACCGCAGCGGCCTGCTGCGGCCCGGCCGCTTCGGCGGCACCCCCTGCAGCCCGGTCGTCCACAACGGCCGCCTCTGGATCGCCCAGGGCGGCAAGCGGGTCATGTCGGCAGCCGCCGAAGCGGACCTGCTGCGTGCGGATTCGTGGACGCTCTCCGGGGCGGCGGACACGGACTCGGGCCCCCTGGGAAGCGGCCTGACCGTGACCGAGGCACAGGTGGTCGCGGCCCCGCACACCGGCGTCGTGCTTCTGCCGAAGGTCCACGGCCGCGCCTATACGGTGCTGCTCCGCGTCGGCAATGACCCGGGCACGCTCCTGGACCCGGCAACGGACGACTGGATCTCCTTCCCCGGCGGCGAGAAGAAGTTCGCGGTGCGGTACGACCCGGCAGCGGAGACCTTCTACGCCCTCTCCAACCCCGTCCTGCCCGAAGACGCCGGCCGCGGCTGGCCGCCGGAGCTGGTCCGCAACACCCTCGCGTTGCTCACCTCGAAGGACCTGCGCGCCTGGCGCCTCGAGCGGATGGTCCTGCATTCGCAGAACGTCGATTACGAGGCATTCCAGTATCCCAGCTTCGCCATCGAGGGCGACGATCTGCTCGTCGCCCTGCGCACCGCCTTCGACGTCGATGGCACGAAGCCCCCGCGCGGACACGACTCGAACCTCATCACCTTTTTCCGGATCGAAGGGTTCCGGACCTGCCGTTGAGCCGTCCTCGGCGAGTTCAGACGTCCTGCACGTTCGGGGTGCAGGACCGAGGCCTCGAAGGAGAGAGAGAATGCAGCGGACCGCCCTTGCCATCGCCGCTACGGTTTCGTGCGCCGTGATTCTGGCGGGCTGCTCGCGCCAGCCGCGGGTGACCGTGGTCAACCAATCCGCCACGGAACTCACCAACCTTGTCGTCTCGGGATCGGGATTCTCCCTGGACCTCGGAACACTGCCCGCCGGAAAGAAGGTCCGTTTCGGCGTCACGCCGTCCGGGGAGTCGGGCCTGAAGGTCGATTTCGACGCCGGCGGGCAGCATCATTCGTATGGACCGGACGGCTACTTCGAGAACAGCCACCTGTACCGGGTCAACGTCACGGTGTCGACGGAGTACGGCGTCAAGGTGGATGTCGACATTGGCAAGCACTGACCCAAGGGAATGTGATTCGGTCTCCCGCGGGGCGGACTCGTTCCCGAATCGATGCCTCAAGGCCGCAGGGACAGTGGCGGCGGGAAGCCGCTCGTGGTATTCTGGAACAGCCACGGGGGAGATGCGGGCGCTGTTGACACAACGGCCGAGTGCAGGGACGTTGTCAGACATGAAACCGATGACACGACATACGGTCGCGTTTCTGCTGCTCGGGTCGGCTGCGCTGTGGGCCGGGCCCGCGCCGGAGGCCGTCGCCAAGCCCAATATCCTGTTCGTGATCAGCGACGACCAGGGCTACAGCGATTTCGGCTTCACCGGGAATCGTGTCGTGCGGACGCCGCACCTCGACCGCCTGGCCGGACAGTCGGCCGTGTTCACCGACTTCGTGGTGGCGGCGGCATGTTCGCCGTCCCGGGCGGCGTTCTACACCGGACGCGAGCATCTTGCCACGGGGGTCTGGGGTGTGCCACCCCGCGCCAACCTGCGGCGAGACGAGGTCCTTGCCCCGGCGTTCTTCCAACATGCCGGCTACCGCACCCTGCACGTGGGTAAGCCCGACACCGCTCGGACCAATGAATCCCAGCCCTGGAATCGCGGCTGGGACAATGCCTTCGTCATCGACGGCGGCTACCTGCACCGGGACCCCATCATCGCGCATCGTGACGGCAGCGCGAGGGTCGAAGGCTGGACGGCCGACATCCTGACCGAACGGGCGCTGGAGTTCATACGCGCGGCGGACAGAAGGCCCTGGTTCATGACCGTGGCCTACATCATCCCGCACCTGCCCTGGGTGTGCGACGAGACTTTCTCGGCCCCGTTCCGGGAGCAGGGCCTTTCCCCTCAGTTGTCCGCCTGCTACGGCGCCATCGCGCAGCTCGATGGGGCCATCGGGCGGCTGCTGGCTGGGCTGGCGGAATCCGGCCAGGAGGCGCGTACCCTGGTGGTTTTCGTCAGCGACAACGGCATGGCCCACTTGGCCGGCGACGGCTCCGACGGACATCCGAAGGAACCGCTCTCCGAGGCGGACTGGAAGATCCGCAACCTTCACGCCCTGCGCGGCCACAAGGCAACCATCTGGGAAAACGGGATTCGCGTTCCCATGCTGGTCCGCTGGCCCGGCCGCATCGCGCCCGGCAGCCGACCCCAGTTCGGCTGTGCCGAGGATGTCCTTCCCACGCTCCTGGATCTGGCGGGAGTACCCGTATCCACCCCCACCCACCTCCCTTTCACCGGACGCAGCCTGCGGCCGGCCCTCGAAGACCCCGGTGCTCCGGACACACATCCGGGAGCCTTCCGCATGGCCATCGCCTTTGCCGGAGCGCCGCGGGCCCCGACCGGCATCATCCCCGACCCGCAGGCCCTGCGCTACGAGCAACACCACCTCGCCCTCCGCGGACCTCGGTTCAAGTTTCACGCCCTTCCCGATGGGACCTCCGCCCTCTATGACCTCCTGGCCGATCCGGGCGAAACGACCGACGTCCGGGAACGCTTCCCCGAGGTCGCCCTCACCATGGCAGCGGAGTGCCGCCGGCGTTGGGACGAGATCCTGGCCGGCGGACGCGCCTTCGGCATGCCGACCCTCCTCATCGGGGGACCGGAAACGTCCGGACGCCCCACAGGAGCCAACATCGTCCCGGGCAGCGCGGCCCAGGCCCTGACCGGCCGCGTCCGCGTCGTGGCCCAGAACGCACAGGGTTTCGTGGACGTCGGCGACAGCGCACGCTACGCTCTCGACGTCCGGCTTCCAGGCAACTACAGGATCATGTTGCGCGGACAAGGCCTCGATGCCTGCGCGCCCCTCAGGATCACCCTGGGCGACGCGACCTTGAACTCCGTCTCGGCCACCCCGGAAGCCGCCGATTTCGGCGTCATCTCCCTGGCGGCAGGTCCCCTCACGTTGGAACTGGCGGTGGCAGGCCCCAGACCCGAGGCAGAGTCGGCAAGCATCAGGCAAATCGTCCTCACGGCCGGGCGCTGAACCGCCCCGATCCGGCGGAGCGAACCTGCCTCTCCGTCCCGGGGACCGCCGGGATGACCTGCTGCCGGCGGGGAGCCGGTCCTTGACAGACGTGCCTGTCGGTCGTGTGCTGTCGGCGGCCGCAAAGAGGGGGTGGAGACAGCGCCTCCAGACAATACGAAAGGCCAACCATGGAGAAGACCATCCATCTGAGTACGACCCTCCTGCTCGCCCCCGTGGCCGCGGCATACGCGCAGGCGCCGCCGCCGGGGCCCGGCGGCGACCACGCCGTGGCGTCCCGCTTGGACGAATTCCTCGGCGAACCGGTTTTCGTGCCCATGCAGCAACTCTGGACGGGACGGGGTGGCTGGGGCGGCATCCTGACAGCCCGGGACGGCACGGTGGTGGCATTCCGGTCGCCCGGGGGCGGCGCCTGCCGCCGCAGCCATGACGGCGGTCTGACCTGGGACGGCGACATCGAGATCGCCCCGGACGCCAAGGGCGGACGCGCCCTCGTGGACGAAACCGCGGGCGATCTGGTCTACGCCAACCCGGGGGCCGGCTGGCTGTACCGCAGCCGGGACCACGGCGCGAGCTGGATGCGTGAGGATGCCCAGGTGCGGCCCGACGGCTTCGGGAACATCCCCAGGACCGAAGGCGTCTCGGCCATGCAGTGCGGCATCACTCTCGCGTTCGGCGCACACAGGGGCCGTCTGATCATGCCGGCGCGCGTGATGGGACCAAAGAACTCGAATGCGGTCGAATGGCGCCCCTACCACTACAGCACCGCCCTCTACAGCGACGACGGCGGTGCGACCTGGCAGACCAGCAAGCCATTCCCCGTTCTCGGTACCGGCGAAGCGGCGCTGGCGGAACTCTCCGACGGTCGGATCCTCTACAACTCCCGCGAGCACATGAGCCGGGGGAACCGTTTCCTGGCCTGGAGCAACGACGGCGGCGACCTCTGGCTCAGTCCCCACCGGAGTCCCGACCTGCCCGACGGCGCCCGGGGAACCTCCTACGGACTCATGGGCGGCATGATCCGCCTGCCCGTGCCGGGGTGCGATATCCTCCTCTACAGCAATGTCGACACGGACGCGGGGGTGATGCCCGCCCAGGTCGGCGCCTCCATCGTGACGGGGCGTGAGAGAGCCACCGTCTGGGCCAGCTTCGACGGCGGGCGCACCTGGCCGGTCAAACGCCTCGTCCACGCCGGACCCAGTGCCTACTCCAATCTCGGCGTCGGGCGATCCGGCACCCCCAGCCAGGGGAGGATCTACCTGCTCTTCGAGGGCGGCCCAAAGGACCCCCATGGCGGCGTCCAGGTGGCCTCGTTCAACCTGAGCTGGCTGCTCGATGGCCGGGATATCGAGGGCCTCCTGCCCCAACCGCGCTGAACCGACGACGTGCGCAGGCAGCCCGAGTTGCGGGAAGCGGCCCGCCCGTGCCGGGCCCCCATGATCGGACGGATCGGACGGATCGGACGGACAGGCCGACACGCCGGGGCGTCGGATGGCGCTATGGTATGGTCGGTCCACGGGGCTCCTGGCATCGGTGACGATGAACCCGACCACACAACGGGAGTTGAGACCATGAAGCCTGGCTCGCTTGCGGTGTCCCTGCTCCCGTTGGCGGCCGCCCTCCATGCCGCCGACGGCCCTGCCCGGCCCAGCGTGCTGATCATCCACACCGACGAGCACAATGTCCGCACCCTGGGCTGCTACCGGGCCCGGATGGCGGAGGAGCAGGCCTTTCTCTGGGGGGCCGGGATTGCCGTCGAGACCCCGCACATCGACGCCATCGCCAGCCGCGGCGCGTTGTGTGAGCGGTTCTATGCCGCCTCGCCGGTGTGCACGCCCTCCCGCGCCTCCTTCGTGACGGGGCGCTACCCGCAGAACACGGGCGCCCCCGCGAACGACCGGCCCATGCGGGACGACATGGTGACGTTTGCGGAAGTCCTGCGGCGGGCGGGCTACAGGACGGGGTACGCCGGCAAATGGCATCTGGACGGTATCGCCAAGCCGGGCTGGGCGCCGGCTCGGAAGTTCGGTTTCGAGGACAACCGCGCCATGTTCAACCGCGGGCACTGGAAGCAGTTCGAGGACACGCCGACCGGCCCGGGGGTAAAGGTGCGCAACGCCAGGGGCGAACCGACCTACGACGTCGGCGGCGCGGACGCGGCGTCCTTCTCCACGGACTTCCTGGCAGACAAGGCCATCGCCTTCATCCGGGCGCACAGGGGGGAGCCCTTCTGCTTCATGCTCAGCATCCCCGATCCGCACGGGCCCAACACGGTCCGGCCGCCCTACGACACGCAATTCCAGCACTTCGCCTTCCAACTGCCGCCGTCGGCGCAGGGAGCGGGCAGGATGGAGAACATGGCGGGGTACTTCGGCATGGTGAAGTGCATTGACGACAACGTGGGCCGGATCGTGGCCACGCTGCAGGACACCGGGATCCTGGCGAACACCCTCGTCGTCTTCACGGCGGACCACGGCGACATGTGCGGGGAGCACGGCCGCGTGAACAAGGGACTTCCCCACGACGGTTCGGCGCGCATCCCCTTCGTCATTGCCTATCCCGGGAGGGTTCCGCCCGGCCTGGTGATCCGCGAAGCGTTGTCCACGGTAGACTTCAAGCCCACTCTTCTGGGGCTTCTGGGGGTGCCCCCGGACGACGGCAATGAAGGGCGGGATGCCTCGGCGCTGTTCCTGACGGGCAGGGCCCCGGCGGGCTGGGAGGATGTGGCGTGCTCGCGCCATGCCGGCGGCGGCTGGCTCATGGCGGTGAACCGCCGGCACAAGCTCGTCGTGTACAGAGACAGCGATCCCTGCCTCTTCGACCTTGTTGCCGATCCGTTCGAGATGGAGAATCTCTTTGGGAAGGAGGCGTTGCGCCCCACCGTGCGGGCCCTGGGGAAGGCGTTGGCGGACTACGCTGCCCGCTGCCGGGAACCCCACGCCGAGCAGCCGGCCATCCGCGCCGATCTCGATTGGGCCGCCGAGGCAACGGGTCCCTACACGCCGCCGCAGCGCGCCCAACCGGGGGCCGGAGGCGCGCGCAGGGCACGGGCGGGAGGGAACGACGACTGAACGGCGAAGGCACATCACAGCATGGGGGTGACATCGTGAAACCGCGGGACCTCGCGTCGCGTCGGGAGCTCTTTGTGGACCATCACCTGGTGGACCGCCTGGAGGGCGATGCCCGGCTGAGACTGCAGTCGCCCAAGCGGGAGGAAGTGGTGTTTCAGATCGAGGGCCCGCTGGAGAACGCCTGCAGCGGCGTCTACAACGTGCTGGTCGAGGATGACGGCCGTTACCTTCTCTACTACCGCGGCCGCTACCCGCTGGCACAGGACGGGGGAGATGCCTCGAAACAGCAGACCGCCAACGTCGCGGTCAGCCGGGACGGCATCCACTTCGAACGCCCGCAGCTGGGGATCGTCGATCTTGGCGACGGCGGCCGCAACAATGTCGTCTGGCGAGGCATCCAGGCACACAACCTGGTGGCCTTCCGGGACAGCAACCCGGACTGCGCCGAGGAGGCCCGCTTCAAGGCGGTGGGCGGCACCGGTCAGGGCAATCTCTACGCCCTCCATTCTCCGGACGGATTCCACTGGCGGCTGACGCAGGATAGGCCGCTGGCCGTCCCGGGCGCCTTCGACAGTGCCAATGTCGCCTTCTGGGACGGCGTCCTCGGCGCCTACCGCCTCTTCAGCCGCTTCTTCGAGAAAGGGCGTGGCCGGGCCATCCAGAGCTGCACTTCCCCCGACTTTCTACAGTGGACCGAACCGGTGCCGCACCGGTACGACGAAGGGGCGCCCGTCGAGCAGTTCTACACCAACGCGACTACGCCGGTGCCCGGCGCCGGACACATCCTGCTGTCGTTCCCGATGCGCTATGTCGCGGAACGCACCACGCCCGTGGCGGACACCCGTGCCATGCACTACCCCGGCACGGGTCAGCCGGGCATGGCCGGTATGACCGACGCGGTCATGATGTCCAGCCGTGACGGGGTGCATTGGCACCGTCCGTTCCCCGAGGCCTGGCTGCGGGCGGGCCTCGATGAGCGCAACTGGACGCACCGCAACACCTGTCCGGCAGTCGGCATTCTGCCCCTGCGACCGAGCGAATGGTCCATGTACGTCAGCGAGCACTACGGCTGGCCGGACAACCGCCTGCGGCGTCTCAGCCTTCGGCCGTGGGGGTTCGCCAGTGTCCAGGCCGGGCATCGTGGTGGGTGTTTGCTCACGCCGCCGCTGACCTTTTCCGGGAGGGAACTGCGGCTCAACTTCAGCACTTCGGCCGTGGGTTCCGTGGCGGTAGCGATGGAGCGTGCCGACGGGAGGCCCATTCCGGGACATGGCATCGGGGACATGCAGCCGATGTACGGCGACGGCCTGGACGCCCCCGTGGCCTGGGAAAGCGGGTCGGACGTCTCGGCCCTGGCCGGCAGCGGCGTGCGTCTGCGCTTCGAGCTGAAGGATGCCGATCTGTTTGCCCTGCAGTTCCGGTGACGCGGAACCCCGCCGCCCGACGGATCTTACGGCACTGGCCGTGGATTGCCAGTGCCGGAAGGTCCCTCCGTCACTCCGGCACCCCGAAGAGATCAAAGCTCGCCACCCGGATCGTGCCGTCGGCGCCCGGGTCGGTGACGCGCAGACGGACGTACCGTGCGGGGACCGGCGGCAGGATGGGCACATCGACCCAACTATGGGTCTGGGACTGGCCCTGGCCACCCGGCCGCGCTTCGAGCCTTGCGGCAACCGCAAAGGTACGACCGTCCCGGCTGACCAGCAACTCGGCCCGGACGGTATTGAGGGCCAGCTCGATGAAGCGTCCGGCGCCTTCGACGGCGACCCGGTCGAGAACGAGAACCTGGCCCAGGTCCACGTCCAGAAGGGCCCCTCCCGGCGCCTCCCACCACGTGCGCGGATCCCGATCCAGCGCCCTCTGCGGGTCACTGTCGGGCGCGCTGTCGGTTGCCGTTGCGGTTCGGCCGAAGGTCCGTGACGCCTCGTTGTGGAACCGTACCCTTTCGGGGGCGGCTCGGATGGGATGGTTGACGAAGGTCCGTTCGATCGTTTTGCCGTAGACAATGAGGGGGCCCCGAAAGTCCGGCCCGGTTTCGAACCAGTTGTGAATCCCATCGCGCCCTCCGGTGGCGAAGTACCCCAGGAGTTCGATCTGCCCGCCCGCATCCAGTTTCAGGCAGGTCTCGCAGGCCACGTCGTGCATGCTCAGCCAGAACTCCGCGTCCCGGCAGGAACGGCCGTTCTCGGCGACGAAATGGCAGTGCAGGCGTGGGTAGAAGCCGACCAGTCCCCAGGCCTTCTGTCCCTGGCAGTCCCCGAAGGTATAGTGCACGCTGTGCTCGCCGGAGAAGCGGGCGAGTGCCTTGCGGCTCTCGGGCGTGGCGATGCCGTGAAGGCGGCCCGGTTCTGCCCACGGCCCCCAGGAGAAGGCAACGCGTTCGAGTCTGCCCGCCCTGGAGCCGCCGCCCACGTGAATGCCGCGGTAGAACGCGGTTCCCCACAGGTCGCGGACGAGATGGTCGTCGCAGCGGTGCGTTGCCAGATCGATCCCGAAGGTCGCGTTCAGGAGGTGCATGTCCACGATCCAGATGCCGGGCCCGGCCCCGCGAATGGCGTAGGGGAACGGAACGAGCGCGGCGACGTCGTGCGACTGTTCCGGGAACACGATCGTGAACCCACGGACCCCTGCGTGAGGCATAAGCGTGAGCAGAGCCGGAGCCGTGTCCGGCCGGGCGGTACCCTTACCGACGATACCGGCCAGCGAGCAGGTTTCCCGGAACTCGCGGACTCTGCCTTGCCCAAGCGGTCCGCGCAGTTCGACCCCCGTGGGGACCGTCAGGGGGGCGGTGACCCTGTACTCGCCCTGGGGCAGGTAGACCGTGCCACCCCCTGCCCTTCCCGCGGCATCGAGGGCTCCGGCGATTGCGGCCGTGTCGTCCGTCCGGCCGTCTCCTGCCGCCTGGAAGGGCGGGGCCGTGACATCGAGGAACGACTCCCGATCCGTCCGTGCCGGCAGGGGTGCCGGCCGGAACGTATAGGAACGCCCGGCCGCCTCGGGCACGCGGTCCAGATCCGCGTAATGCATGCGGTAGTACCATGGATCGTGGCCGTGCTCTTCC